>NZ_JBHFLM010000131.1:0-52705 GCF_041928655.1 Pelatocladus sp. BLCC-F211
TTGAGTATTAAAACCTCGTCCATCTTGAAAAGAGGAGTTTTTCAAAAAGGACATTATGTAGGTTGGGTGGAACGGAGTGTAACCCAACATTAACCAGACTATAATGTTGGGTTTCGCTGTCGCTACACCCAACCTACAAAACTACAGTTCTCAAAGTAGACTTGGTTTAGCTTGAAAAATGAGCGTGATAGTGTAAGGGTTCACTATGAATAAATAACACTTTACAGACCGCTATTTTGCTAAAAACTCAGTTTTAACATATATTGCACCAGAGGTTAAATTACGATTAATCAAATCTCGATAACATAAGTATGATTTGCTGATTGATTTCTTTTTACCCTGGTTTTTACCTATTTCAATATTAGAGTATATGTCTTCCAAATGAAAAGTAGATACTTAAAAGTAAGGTAGTTACCAAAAAGATACTATAGAACTACTATTTGATTTTTGAAAAGATACGTAGGGTGCGTTACGAGAAGTGCTAACGCACCCTACCAATACCTAACTAAACAGTCTTAATTATTTAGCAGCAACTTTTTCTTTAGTTTTAGCAGTTGTCGTACCATTTTCTGATTTTAATTCTGCTGCTTGCAGATGAGCTTCTAAGAACCACAGCCGTTTGTCAATAGTGCGAGATACTTCGGTGTAAAGATCGGCTGTATCTGCATCACTCAAATCGTTGGTTGTGTCGATCGCTTGTCTGATGTGTTTAGCATAAGGTGCAAAGCGGTCTGCCAAGGCGGTAACATGTTGTATACCATCCAAAATATCAACTGGATATTCTGGCAAAATAGAATTAGCTGCTGCCATCCGGGCTGTACCACAAGCATAACCACCTAAAGCGGTGATTCTTTCCGCAAACATGTCAACGTACTCTTCTAACTCACCTGCAATTTCATCAAACAATTCGTGTAGTTGGTAGAAATCAGTTCCTTTGACGTTCCAGTGCGCCTGTTTTGTCTGGGTTTTGAGGTCTGTTGTTGCGGCTAGAGTTTGGTTAAGGAGTTCAACGAGTTTGACACGTGCATCAGCAGGAAGGTCAATACGGGTTGGATAAAGACGTGATGAAAGCTTATCAGCCATGGTCCTAACTCTCTTTTTTAGTTCTGTTGTTTTGGATCGACAAGACAAGTCTACAAATTCTACGCTGCTGTAAGAAACTCTCTGGCGACAGATGGTATTTTTATCTTGTCGCTATAAAATAATTGAATTCTAGTAGACACCCCCCCCTAACATCAAGAATGATGATTGTCTATTAAGTTAAATGTGCCACCGAAGAGGCGATCGCGTATCGCATCATTCTGCAAAAAGTCATGAGGAAAACCAAGTTCAACTTGACTAATTTGATTGAGACGTTGCAGATGTTCTGGTGACAGATGAATGTCAACACAAGCTAAATTATCTTGAATCTGCGATACTTTCCGCGCCCCAATAATAGGAATAATGACACCAGATTGAGCGCGTAACCAAGCCAGTGCGACTTGGGAGGGTGTGCGTCCAATTTCTTGGGCAACTTGGGTAACGACTTCGGCGATCGCTAAAGCACGGTCGGAAATATTTCCACCAGCAGTAGTTGCAAGTCGCCCTTGTTCATTACCATTACCCTGACTCTGATTGTATTTACCTGTTAATACGCCACCACCCAGAGGAGACCAGGGTAATACAGCTAAGTCAAAGGCTTTTGCCATTGGTAATAAGTCTCGCTCTGGAGTCCGCTGCAATAAATTATACTCAATTTGGAGAGCTACAAATGGTGTCCAGCCGTGGAAATGCGCCAAAGTATTAGCTTGAGCAACGACCCAAGCAGGTGCATCGGAAATGGCGATGTATAATACTTTTCCTTGACGTACAAGGTCATCAAAAGCACGCATGATTTCTTCGATAGGAGTCATAAAATCCCAAGCGTGCAACCAAAATAAATCTATATAGTCAGTGTTGAGGCGTTTTAAACTCCCTTCCAGCGACTCGATCATACTTTTGCGATGATTCCCACTACCATTGGGGTTGCTTTTGTGGTTATTCATCTGCACAGGAAACGAATACTTAGTTGCAACTACAAAGCGTTCCCGTTCCGAGGCGATGAATTCACCGACAATCTTTTCACTAGATCCATCGGTGTAACCATTAGCGGTATCAATAAAATTACCGCCAGCTTCGACAAAAGCATCAAAGACTTTGCGGCTTTCATCTTGGGACGCACCCCAACCCCAGTCTTCACCAAAAGTCATGGTTCCTAAGCAGAGCTCAGATACTCGTAACCCGCTTTTACCCAAGAGTTTATATCTCATGACTGCCCTCTTACTTGCCAAAATAGAGTTTAACGAATACCCGTATAATTTTCTTGTCTGTTCTTGCTAAAAATGCCAATATCTTACTTTTGGTGGATAGTAAAGACGCGAAATACGAAAGTCTCTACATTTTAACGACCAATGATTAATAGACCTCTTGCCCTCACCCTAAATCCCTCTCCCAAGCTTGGGAGAGGGACTTTTAAATTGACTCTCTTTCTCCGAAAATTAGGAGAAGGGATTGGGGATGAGGGCAAGTTTTGCATTCGTGCAAGAGGTCTAATGAGCAATGACTATGAACTACTACATAATCTATGACGGAAATTGCAATCTTTGCGTTACCTGGGTGCAACTGCTGGAAAATCTAGACAAAGGTAAGCTATTTCGTTACATTCCTATGCAAGATCACCAAACACTCCAAGAATGGGGAATTACACCTCAAGATTGTGAGTTGGGTGTGATTTTGATTAATGCTAATGCACCGGAACAACGTTGGCAAGGTAGTGCGGCGGCGGAAGAAATTGGCCGATTATTACCATTGGGTAGTGTGTTTGTCGATGCGTATCGGGCTTTACCTGGGGTGAAATGGACAGGCGATCGCATTTACGAACAAGTTCGCGACAATCGTTACAGTCTGTTTGGCAAGCGTCCTAGCACTTATCACTCAGTATATTGTGCTGAAAATAATTGCAAATTTTGAACTGAGTTATTTTGCAGGACAAAATATGCGAACCACACTAATTTTAATACGTTCGTAGTGAGGGCTTTAGCCCTCATTACAAACTTCCTTTTAAAGCTTAGAACGCTGTTGTTGATAATAGCCAACAACTTTTTGTACATAAGCACCAGTAAAACCACTATTACAGCCTGTATAATTACCAGTCATCCACCAACAAGCAGCCCCACGTACAGCACCAATTTCATTATTTTTACTAGCTGCGTACTGAGTATTCAACTCACGCCGCATAATACATGAAATAACTTGACGTGCCAATTCTGGACTATTTTCAAATTGTGTTGGTGTAACTTCTTTTTTCAAACAATTTCTTGACCAACCCTTAAGGGTTTCTGGTTTGACTTGCCAGTCGCTATAATAGCCATCATTGGCTTTACCTGTATTCGGTGCAGCTAGTCGTAATGCTTCCACCATCGCCGCAACTTGGGTATCAGATACCTGTTTTTGTGCCTGTGCTAGGGCTGGCAATGGTAAAATTCCTAAGCTGGCAATGACTCCCCACAGTAAAAATCGCATGTTCTTCCTCATCAATTCATCTGTTTTTGCAATACAAAAATTTCGCAATCTCGCGTATAAAAATGTAACAAATTCTGATTTCTTTAAGCTGACCGACCTTTTAGTTGATTGAGATCATCACCACTAATAAAGTAAGCTGCACCAAAACCAATCACAAAGCGTCCTTCTTTGGGAGTCAGCTTGAACATGCGAAAATCTTGTAAACCACTCAATACTTCCATGATTTCACCAAAACGAGCGTGAAAACTATTCATAATTTCATACCAAGTATCGGAGTCACGCTCGATCAAAGTTGCTGTACACTCAAAAGTTAACCGATGACGGGCAAAAATCTGCTCTGTTTTATCTTCGTCCTCGATCAACATTACACTAGCATGAGGATTAACAACTAAGTTTTGGGTGTGAGTTGACAGACCACTAATATATATATAGATGTTCTTGAACTCATCAATTACAAAAGGTGTGTAGCTTGCATTCGGTATTCCTTGCCCGTTAGCTGTGGCAATAATAGCACTTTGGAATTTTTGAATAAAAGCTTCGTATTCTATCTGGGCTTGTTCTAGATTGTTCATGAGAATAGATTACATTGGCATCTCCCTCATGTTGCCATTTCATTTGCTTCTATTTCAATTGACTTTTACTGATAACTGATAACTGTTAACTGTTAAAAAGATACTTTAACACTACTAGTTACACGTAAAACAGATTCTTGTTGAAATGTTTTTTTATAACTTGCTATGATTTCTTCAACTTTCTGATTTTGAATCTGGCTATTTTCATAAATCAAAATAACTAGCTTCGTTTTTTCCTTAGTTAGTTTGCCAGAATAGTCTAAATACTGTCCATAGACATCCATCACAGTGAGTCCATCCGGGAGGCGAGGTGTAATCACACGGTTCAAAAATAATTGCCATTCAGCCTCAGATACTGTCTTTCCTCCTGGTTTAGATAAACCAAAATACAACTCATCTTTCGTGAGAATCTTTACACTTGCGTGAGAAGTAGAGATTTGAGAAGATTGAGCGCGAACAAGAGTATTTGTATAGATAGGACTGATAAAAAGTAAACCTGTAATAATTAAACTGTTTAAACTTTTTTGCAAAGTAGTCATAATTTAGTATTGAAATCACTAAGCTATAGCTTCACGTTTTGATAGTCATGTTCCGATTTCTTTGAAAGATAAAAATCCCCGACTTTTTAGAAAAGTCGGGGATCTGTATAGTTTATAGCGCAATACGGTTCAGTTAAGAAGAAATGTAGGTTGGGTTGAGTGCAAGCGAAACCCAACAAAGCCTTGATAATGTTGGGTTTAGTTCCTCAACCCAACCTACGCTAGTTTTAGTTTTTAGCCTTAACTGAACCGTATTGGTTTATAGCGGAAGTCAAAATCACCCAATCACATTAACCAACATCATCATGGGCGTAGCGGTTAAAGAGGAAATCTAGGGCATAGTTACGCAATTTGTAGTACTGCGGATCTTCCATAATTCGGGATCTGTCACGGGGACGGGGGAAAGGAATTTCCATGACTTCGCCGATTTTAGCGCGGGGGCCATTGGTCATCATGACCAACTTATCCGCTAAAAATAGGGCTTCATCGATGTCATGGGTAATCATCAACACTGTGCAACGGTTTTCATTCCAAATTTTCAGCAATTCTTCCTGTAACTCTTCTTTAGTAATCGCATCCAACGCCCCGAAAGGTTCATCTAAAATCAAGACTTTAGGACGAATTGCCAAAGCACGAGCAATGGAAACCCGTTGTCTCATCCCACCTGACATTTGCGGGGGTTTTTTCTCCATAGCGTCACCCAGCCCCACCATAGCTAGGTGTTCTCTGACAATTGCTGATTTTTCCGCTTCCGGTTTGTTAGGATAAACCGCATTCACTGCGATATAAATATTTTCAAAAGCAGTCCGCCAAGGTAATAGGGCATAGTTTTGAAACACCACCATCCTATCTGGGCCGGGTTTAGTAATAGCTTTGCCTTCTAATAGTACCTGTCCATTAGTAGGATGGTTGAAACCCGATACCATATTGAGGAGAGTAGATTTACCACAACCAGAGTGACCGATAACGCAAATAAATTCTCCTTCACCAACGTTGAGGTTTACTCCATCCAATACGGTAAAAGGCCCATTTTTTGTCGGATAGACTTTGCTAACGTCTTTAATTTCTAAGTAAGGTTGACGATTAGAAGTTGCAGTCACTAAAGGTCTTCCCAGCGTATTTGTAGTGGTGTCAGTAATTGTAAAGTTACGGTTTTGCATGGTGGATAGGTAGGGGATTGGGGATTAGGGATTGGGGATTGGGGATTGGGGATTGGGCATGAATCAGTTATCAGTGATCAAATTAAACTGGTAACTGGTAACTGTTAACTGATAACTGATAACTGAGAAGTTGTCCCCATTGTCCTCATTGTCCCAAAATCAGGCTACTCTCCTAACTGGAGTGTCGAGAATAACTTCGGCAATTGAGAAATCGCGTTTAATTTTGAGGTTGTTAAGATAGGCGATGGGGTCATCGGCGTTAAAGTTGGTGCCATCGAACAGCTTGATTGGCTGACGGGTGTAATTGATGTCCATACCCAATTCGCGAGCGGCGGTACTAAACACACCGACTCGACATATACGTTCCACGATTTCTACCCAATTTCGAGGGAAAGGTACTTCACCCCAACGTGCTAGTTGGGTCATAATCCATATTTGTTCTGTGCGACTGGGGCGATTAATGGCAGACTCTCCGTAAAATTGGTGATGAGCATATTCCCGCAGGGGATGGTCTAAGTCACAGGTGGCGTTATTGGGATCTTCGATTTGGATATACTCCATATCGGTGCTGACATATTCCCGTCGCGCTAAGATTTGGCGAATTTCTTCGGCGTTTTCTGGACGCGAACAGTAATAGCAAGCTTCCAGTAGAGCTTTAGTGAGGGCAATATTGGTATTGGGATATGCAGTCGCCCAATCTTCCCGTACACCCAACACTTTACCTGGGTGTCCTAACCAAACTTCTAAGTCGGTGGCGATGGTAAAGCCACTACCTTCGGAAGCAGCACGGTAGTTCCAGGGTTCGCCTACACAATAACCGTCAATACTTCCAGCTTGCAAGTCGGCTACCATCTGGGCTGGGGGAATGGTTTTAATATCGACATCTGCGTCGGGGTCAACACCTCCAGCCGCTAGCCAATAACGTAACAGTAAACTGTGCATGGAGGAAGGATGTACCACTCCCATGATGTGCCGTTGGGTACGGGTACTCTTCAAGAATTGTTTAAATTCGGCAACGGTTTGTATACCTTGGTCGTAAAAGCGTTTTGCTAAGGTGATGGCGTTACCATTGCGTGTCATGGTGAGGGAAGTAACCACTGGGAGGGGTTGATTGTCATTTCCTCCCAGGGTTAACCACATCGGCATCCCAGAGGGCATTTGGGCTGCATCTAAATATCCGCCATTAATGCCATCGACGATACCACGCCAACTGGTTTCGCGGACTAAGTTTACATCATCTAAGCCGTGTTTAGCAAAAAAGCCTTTTTCTTTGGCTACCGCTAGAGGGGCGCAAGCTGTCAGAGGTACGAAGCCGATTTCGAGATTGACTTTTTCTAAACCATGCTTGGCAACAATTGTGGTTTTGCGGGCCCGAATTTTTTTGATACGTTTTTGTTGGTTGAGGAAGTAAATCATTTCACTTCGTAAACTGTAGTAGCTGGGATGTTCAACTACTTCCATGCGTTTACGGGGTCTGGGGATGTCTACTTCCAGAATGTTACCAATTTTTGATTCTGGCCCATTGGTAAGCATGACTATTCTGTCAGATAGCAGCACTGCTTCGTCTACATCGTGTGTCACCATGACGGCGGTAACTTCGTTTTCTTCGCAGATTTGCATTAATTGTTCTTGCAAGTTACCCCGTGTGAGGGCATCCAACGCACCAAAGGGTTCATCTAATAATAGTAACTTGGGGCGAATGGCTAAAGCACGAGCGATCGCAACTCGTTGTTTTTGTCCTCCTGATAACATTGTCGGAGGTTTTTCGGCATGGGGACGCAAACCCACCATGTCAATATGTTTTTCTACTATCGCCCGACGTTCTCCCGCAGGTAAATCCGCCATCACAGAATCTACTGCCAAGGCGATATTTTCTCTGACTGTTCGCCAAGGTAATAGTGAATAGTTTTGAAACACCACCATTCTATCTGGGCCTGGTTTGGTGATGCGTTTCCCTTCTAAGGTGACTAAACCTTCTGTTGGTAAATCCAAACCTGCAATCATATTTAATAAGGTGGATTTACCGCAACCAGAGTGACCAATTAAGGAAACAAATTCGCCTTTTTTAATTTGGAGGTCAATACCTTTGAGGGCAATATATTGTCCACCACCTGTGAGATTAAAAACTTTATCAATTTGGTCAACAGCAACGAATACACTCATTTGTCCTTAGTCCTTAGTCCTTAGTCCTTAGTCATTTGTTATTTGTCATTGGTCATTTGTTATTGGTATTTAATTCTTAGCCATTCATTATTTTTCAAATTTTTATTAATGACTAATGACTAATGACCAATGACCATTGACAATTAATTATTTTTGTTCTGCTGGCAAAATTAGTGTTTGAACCCAAGCCATGAGTTTATCTAACAACAGACCGACGATACCGATGTAAAACAAGGCTAGTATGACTTCGCTGACGTTGTTATTTTGATAAGCATCCCAGATGAAAAAGCCAATTCCCACAATCCCGGACATGACGATTTCCGCAGCAATAATTGCTAACCAAGCAAGACCGATCGCAATTCTCAAACCTGTAAAAATGTAGGGTAAAGCAGCAGGAATGAGAATATTCAAAAAGTAATCTTTTTTATTGAGTTGCAGAACCTTCGCGACGTTGTTGTAGTCTTGGGGAATTTGGGTGACGCCTACATAGGTATTGATTAAAATTGGCCAAATAGCGGTGATAAAAATCACGAACAATGCAGCAGGTTCGTTTTGTCTTAAAGCTGCCAAAGAAATAGGAACCCAAGCTAAAGGTGGTACGGTTCTTAATAGCTGGAACAAGGGGTCTAAAGCTTTGTGCATTGTTTTATTAATTCCGATGACAATGCCCACTGCAATACCAACAATTGCGGCTAGGGTGTAGCTAATTATAACTCGTTGGAGACTTGCCCAAATTTGCCAAAACAGACCCTTATCAATACCACCCTTATCATAAAAGGGATACATAATTAATATCCAGGTGTCTTGAATCACCTGTACTGGCCCTGGTAGTGTTGCTCCCGGAAGCAAACAAAATAATTGCCAGATAGCAAGAAAGACAATAATGGCAATAACAGGAGGTATAAGCTCAGGAAATTGTTTTTGTAGGCGGGATATTAAGCCATTATCTAAATTTGTATTATTACGTCTTCTGCTGGCTACTGTCATTGCTTTGTTCCTTTATTTGTTGATGCTTTGAGGATAGTAATTGGTGGTTAGTGGTTGATAGTTGGTGCTTGGTCATTCATTTGCTCTACTAACAACTAACAACTACAACTAACAAGTAACAACTAACTTAAACACTGACTTTTTTGATTTTCAAACTCTTCAAATATTCTTCTGGTTTTGCTGGATCAAACTTCACACCATCAAAGAATTCTTCGACGCCACGTGATGTACTTGTGGGGATGTCGGCGGCTGGTATTCCTGCTTCTTTTGCTGCTTCTTTCCAAATATCTTCACGGTTGACTTTATCAATTAATGTTTGGGCTTTTGCTAAATAATCTTTTGGTAAGAAACCCCAGCGAATATTTTCTACAATAAACCACAAATCATGACTCTTGTAGGGGTAAGAAACACTTCCTTTTCCATCTTTCCAATAGAATGCTGCCATTGATTTATCATCTATTTTGCGACCGTCTCCCATGTCATATTTGCCTTGGAATGGATCTGCAAGAATATCTGCGGGAAGGTTAAAATAGTTACGTGCTGCCAGAATTGTAGCAGCTTCTTTGCGGTTGTCAAAGTTATCCAACCACTGCTGTGCTTCCATAATCCCTTTAAGTAATGCTTTAGTCGCCTTGGGATTTTTATCAACCCAATCTGCACGCATGGCGAAGTATTCTTCGGGATGATTCTTCCAAATTTCTGCTGTCAATGCAGCCATGAAGCCGATTTTATCTTTAACGAGTCGATTGGGCCAGGGGTCGCCTGTACTGAAAGCGTCCATTGTACCTGTCTTCATGTTGGCGACTGTTTGGGCTGCTGGTACTGTCAACAGTTTGACATCTGCATCTGGGTCGATACCACCAGCAGCTAACCAATAACGAATCCATAAATCTTGATTGACGTGGGGGAAAGTAAATGCTGCGGTGAAGGGAGTTGATGATTTCAGTTGAGTAAACAGAGATTTCGCACTAGCGAGTTGTAAACTTATACCTTTTCCAAGATGTTTGTTGGCGATCGCAATTCCATTTCCGTGTGTAATTAACTGACACAATACATACATGGGAATTTTTTGATTGCCTTTGGTGATTAAACCTTCTGTAATTAAATGTGGCATAGGCATTTGCCATTGACCACCATCAATACCACCACCAGCCGAGCCAATTTCGACGTTATCCCGTGCTGAACCCCAAGAAGCTTGTTTGGAAAGTTCAACGTCAGTCATGCCATATTTAGCAAAAAAGCCTTTTTCTTTGGCAATAATCAAAGGCGCAGATTCTACAATCGGGATATATCCCAGTTTGACTGCTTTTGTTTCTGGTGCTAATTCCGGACTAATATTAGCAACTGGCTGTGCTGCTGACTGGGTTTGAGCATTACCCCCACCTGGTTCCGGTGGATTTCCCAAACAACCTTTGAGAAATACAGCACCCGCAGAAGCAGTAGCTGTAACTATAAACTTACGACGAGAGATTTGATTCAAAAAGTCTGACACAGTATCTCCTTTTAGTGGATTTCATCTTTGTATGTATGAAAAACTGGCACAGGAAACAATTTATGTTTCTTGTACAAAAAAACCTGTTTAAAACTATGCATGGTGATTTATATCAGCCCTTATCGTTCAAAAAAAGGCGACGGAAACCCCTTGTAAAAAGTTTGTGTTTGCAAATACAGCCGTGTGTATCTTACTGAAACAATCATTAAAGAATAATTAAACCTGATGAAAATAGCTTACAGCTTTTCGAGCCAAAGTAGTTAGTTTTGAAAGCATTTTTATTAAATAAATATTGGATTATTAAGATAAGTAAAAGTTTATATATGCGGTCAAGACATAGTTTGAGACATATTGATTATTTCAGTTCTTATGATCTCTATAAATTAAAATCTATGTTTAGTTCAACAAATATTAAGCTAACTAGTGGTCTATCCCATTAATTTTGATGAGTCGCAGGTGTTCAGATCCCCGATTTCTTTGAGAAATCGGGGATCTTGTTGTTCACGAATGATTTAGGAATGTCGTATCATAGATATTTACTAATGGAATGTTTTAGTTTTCTCTATGTCTACAGAAGATATTACAAAATATTAAATTAATTAGTTATTGTGGAGATTATTTGCATATTGATTTGGGCAAAACCTTGAACACTATTGAATTGTGAAAAGTTACGGTAGTCCCGCAGAGTATAACTTTAATATAGTGATGGAAACAGAGGAATCAACTTTAGCAACTTTAGAAGAGATTACTTTTGCTGATTTTCTGAAAGTAGATATTCGAGTTGGTCAAATTATTGAAGTCACAGATAACCTAAAGGCAAAACAACCGGCTTACGTACTGACGATAGATTTTGGCGAGTTGGGACACAAGACTAGTTCTGCACAAGTGACTCAAAACTATACAAAAGAGGAATTACTTAGAAAAATGTATGGTCATTTGTCATTGGTAAGGGTATGAGGCGTCTTCTCCCTTATCTCCCTTGTCCTCCGTGTCCCCCATGTCCCCCTTTCTAATTTTGAATTTTGTACGCCCTTGGCGTTCCCGAAGGGTATTTTGAATTGAGATGTCCCCCTTGTCTTCAAATCTGTTTGCCAATAATATAAATCGCTTTGACCACTTCTTGTGGCTGGCTTTGGGGGATGGCATGACCTGTGTTGGATACAATAACTAGTTGGGAGTGAGAAAGGCGATCGCGCAATCGGTAAGAATTTTCTTTGGCAGATATAAAATTATCAGCATCACCTACAACAATTAGAACTGGGACGTTAATCTCGCTGTAGCGTTTTTTCATTTCGTCTAACGCTGTTTGCAGGTTTTTACTGTCTTCTAGAGAAGCTTGAATTTGAATTGGTCTTGTCCACAATGCTTGTGCTGCTTTTAAATAATCGGCGTTTGCGGATTTAGGTAAAAATGCTTTCTTTAAGTACGTAAACAAAATATACCCTACTAAAACGGGTGGAATAAATTTGAGCAGAGTTTCCAAGAATGACGACTGAGCAAATCTTGCTAATGGCAAAAGTGCCTGATCAACTTTATAGGTAATAGCAGAAAAGAAAACAATACCCGCAACTTCGTCAGGATAACGCAGTGCATAGGCAAGAGCGATCGCACTACTTGCTGAATAAGCAACTAATATGGGTCTGTCGATCCCAAGTTTTTGTAAGGCGTTACGCAGTAATTGCGCTTGTACCTGTGGTGTGACTAAGTCTGGGCGATCGCTGTAACCATATCCAGGAAGATCAAAAGCGTAAACGCTATATTTTTGAGCAATGCGATCAATAGTTTCGGGTGGATAATCTTGCAAAAAACCAGGATTACCATGCAATAAAACTACCGCTTGACCGGAACCTTTGCAAACATAGTGTAATCTCACTCCAGCTACTTTTACATATTTTCCTTGGGGAGGAAAATATGCTTCCGCTTGTCGAATCGCTTGGTTTGTGTACCACTGGCAAGCGATCGCAACTACTATCAAAGTCCCCAACAGGGGTATCATAAGTATGAGCCAGAGCATTGATTTACCTTTGCAAATTTTCTGCTTTCAGCTACAGTCTACTGCCTCAGAAAAGTATCTGACAGTAATGCAACTAGACAGAAAAAATAAATAACAATTTTGTTTGTGCAAAAAATTTGGAAACTGGGGATTTTCTGTTGTAGTTGAGGATCGTAGCATCTATACTTCAAAGTATAATAATTATGACTCGTAATATCTACGCCTTACTAGTTGGCATTGACGAGTATATCAGTCCTGTCCCTCCACTTAAGGGCTGTGTTAATGACATCATGGCTGTCAAAGAGTATTTGGAAAAGCGTGTAAGTGAAGATGGATATCAGCTATATTTACGCACAGTACTAAATCAAAATGCTACTCGTCAGGCTATTATTGATGGTTTTCGTCAGCATCTATGTCAAGCTAATACTGAAGATGTGGCATTTTTTTACTTTGCAGGACATGGTAGTCAAGAGGAAGCCCCACAAGAGTTTTGGAGTTTGGAACCAGACAGATTAAATGAAACTTTAGTTTGTTACGACAGCCGAAGTCCGGGGGGTTGGGACTTGGCTGATAAAGAATTAGCAAAACTGATTGCAGAAGTAGCCGCAAACAATCCCCATATTGCCATGATTATGGATTGTTGCCACTCTGGTTCTGGGACTCGTGGTGATTTAGAAGCAGAAACAGCAGTTCGTCAAGCCCCCATCGACAGGCGCAAGCGGCCTTTAAACAGCTTTATTTTTTCCCTAGCAGAAGCTAGTCAACTTTCTGCTTCCCGTAGTTTAGAAGCAAATCCTACTGGCTGGAATTTTCCTAGAGGAAAACATATTTTCTTAGCAGCGTGTCTGGATAGTGAGTTAGCAAAAGAGTATAACGGAGATGGGCAAAGTCGAGGCGTGTTTTCTTACTTTTTGCTTGATACTTTAAAGAAAGCCAATGGTAATTTGACTTATCGAGATTTATTTAAACGCACTCATGCCCTAGTTCGTAGTAAAGTTACAGATCAATCTCCGCAAATAGAAGCAACTATTTTAAGTGAATTAGACCAACCGTTTTTAGGAGGAGCGATCGCCCGACACAATCCCTACTTTACTGTGTATTATCATCCACAGTACGATTGGGTAATTGACGGTGGTGCTGTACACGGGCTTCCTCAACCTGCGGGGAATGAGACAACCTTGTTAGCATTGTTTCCTTTTGACATACCTAATGAACAACTACAGCAATTGTCAGCAGCGATCGGTGAAGCTCAAGTATTAGAAATCATGCCGCAACTCAGTAAACTTCAAATTAGCGGTATTGACAACTTAGCACCAGAAATGACTTTTAAGGCAGTAGTCACCAGTTTACCCCTACCGCCCAAAGGTGTATTAATGTCAGGAGAAGCACCAGGATTAGAACTTGTTCGCTCTAAACTGCTGAGTGCAAGTTCCGGAAACCAGCCTTCTTTGTATATTCGTGAAGTTGCTACACCAGAAACTGCTGAGTTTAAGTTACTTGCCCGTGACGGTAAATATTTAATCACACGCCCAGCCGATGATCGTCCCTTAGTTGCTTCTATCCAAGGTTACACAAATGCTACAGCCTTGCAGGTGATTCAACGCTTAGAACATATTACCCGTTGGACAAATATTGTTGAACTCTCCAGCCCTGCTACCAGCCGCATTCGACCGGATGCCGTGCAAATGCTAATTTATCAAGAGGGACAAGAACTGCAAGATACTCAAATTCGGCTTGAGTACCGACAGGAAAATGGCAAATCGAAGAGTCCCACTTTTAAAGTCAAACTCAAAAATACCAGTCAAGAACCTTTGTACTGCGCCCTGTTGGATTTGACAGAACGCTACGCAGTCAGTGCAGGTTTATTTGATGGTGGAGGTATTTGGTTACAGCCAAAACAAGAAGCTTGGGCATTAGGTGGCAGAGAAATCTATGCCACAATCCCAGAAAAACTGTGGAGACAAGGAATGACACAGATGAAAGACGTTCTCAAACTGATTGTCAGCACCGCCGAATTTGATGCTACTTTACTTGAACAAGAAGAACTGGATTTGCCTTCTCGCTTAGTGAAACAAGCAAGCCGAGGTCAAGGAACGCTTAACCGTTTGATGAACAGAGTTTTATCTCGCAATCTTGTAGCCATGCCAGAAGAGGAAGAACTTTATGATGATTGGATTGCCAGTCAAATTGTGATTACAACTATACGTCCCTAATTCCTACATAAAATCGCACTACTACCCCGCTTTACCAAAAAAGGTGAAAAAACCCGGTTTTCTATGGTTTTTCCCGCTAATAAATCGAGTAACATTTGCATGGCAGAGCGGCCGATTTCCAACATTGGTTGGCAGACTGTCGTCAGTGACGGTGTAACATAACGAGAAAGAGCAATACCGTCAAATCCAACCAGACTTAAATCTTGAGGAATTGAAATACCTAGTTGCTGACAAGCCAACAAAGCGCCAATTGCTACCATATCGTTATAACAAAAAATGCCAGTTACCCCAGCAGTCAATAGTTGAGGTAACATCTTTTGTCCGGTATCAACATCGCTGATTCTTGTACAATCTGCATCATTAATTGCCACCCAGTCAGTAATTTATAGTAAACCAGCCTCACTCAGAGTATTCCGATATCCTTCTAAGCGCAGCTGGTTGGAACTGCTGCGATCGCCTACACCTAGATAACCAATACAAGTGTGTCCAAGACTTGAAAATTATCAATAGCTGTTATTTCCTGGTCAAAATCTCGGTGTGAAGCACTTAACAAAACACTCAAACCAGCCGATCTCGCTACCTGTTCAATTCCTTCTACTACCTCAGCATAAAAGGGATCTGCGATTGAAGTTACTACTACCCCAATGGTATTAGTGCGTGAAGAAAGTAAACTTTGAGCGATCGCATTAGGTACATAATTCATCTCCAGTGCTATTTTCTTAATTTCCTCTCGCACTTTAGGGCTAATTAGAGGACTATCTCGTAAAGCGCGTGAAACTGTGGAATGAGAAACGCCTGCTTTTCGAGCAATATCTTCAATTGAGATTTTTCGTTTACTCATTTTAAGCACATCTATTAAATATTTAACTAAAATATTAAAATTTGAAACTCTACTAAGTAACAAATACAAAGATTAAATTAGAATACCTAAACGTCGCAGTCTTGATGAACTTGCCTATTGAAAATCTTATCTTTTTTGCTTTTATGCTTGTGTTAATAATTAAAAAAACACAAGCATCCACCTATTAACATCATAAAGCTAAAAGTCAATTATTGTTATAGTATGTCGTTAAAATTTGTGAACGTAATTTAATTTTGAACTGTTGAATTTGTAAAATTAGATTCAAGCTCAAAATCACTTGAATTTTAACTATGTTTAAAAATAAAGACTTTCGATGATCAAGATGTAACATTTTGATTGGTTTAGTTAAAGTCATTTGAAGCAGGCTATTTCTTTTGAAAATGTACAAAATCAACTAATATAAAACAACCAAATAAAATCAAAAATACAAGAATCAAAATGCACTTACAAATTTAGATTCACAAAAAATCATGTGATGCCTTAGTGTAGTGCAGTACTCACCCTATTGATTGAAAACATAAAAATTGAATATCAAATTTAGAATCTCAAATCAGATCATGATTTGATGTTACAAACTTCCATCTTCCATGAAGTGGAGCCAATCCAAAATCTAAAATCGGATGACTTGTCTCAAATTTAAATGCATGATTTTGATATAGGTGAATGTGAAAAAAATTGCGATCGCAGCTAGCATATTAAGTATTATCAGTGGTGCCTTTGTCAGCTGCACAAATAATTCTCCCGATAGCAACACTGCTACTAACACTGATACCAACACCGCCACCTACACAAGTACACAGAGCAAAGATGGTGATGTCAAATTACAATCAGTTGGTGTCACCGTTGGCGATCTAAGTAACCCTTTCTTCGTCGTGATGGCCCAGGGAGCCGAGAAAGAAGCGAAGAAAATCGGGGGTGATGATGTCAGAGTGACTGTAGTTTCTAGTGGCTATGACCTCAACCAGCAATTTAATCAAATCGAAAATTTCGTTGCTGCTAATACCGATATCATTATCCTGAATGCTGCTGACAGTAAAGGAATTAGACCAGCTGTTGATAAAGCAAGGCAAGCAGGTAAAGTCGTGATTGCAGTAGACACGGCCGTTGAAGCAGACGTAGATGCTACAGTCACCACCAATAATTTGCAAGCCGGAGAAGTTAGTTGTCAATATATTGCCGATCGCCTCAAAGGCAAAGGCAATATGGTAATTGTGAACGGGCCTCCAGTAACTTCAGTCATCCAGCGAGTGAATGGCTGCTTGAAAGTGTTATCCAAATATCCCAATATCAAAATCCTCTCTAAAGACCAGAACGCAGAAGGAAGCCGAGATGGGGGACTCAGAGTCATGAGTGATCTACTGACAAGTTTTCCTAAGATTGATGCTGTGTTTGCGATCAACGATCCGAGTGGTGTAGGAGTAGACCTCGCCGCCAGCCAAGCAAAACGCACAGACTTTTTCATAGTTGGAGTTGACGGTGCGCCAGAAGCTATAGAAGCGATCGCTTCCAAAGATAGTCTATACGCTGCGACAGCTACTCAAAATCCTAGAGGTATGACTCAAAAAGCAGTTCAGGTTGGCAATGATATTTTACATGGGAAAAAACCTGAGTCACCCAACATTTTGATTCCAGTCAAGCTGATTACAAAAAACAACGTTAGTACATACACAGGTTGGTAGAGGATCGGGGATTGAGGGGACACGGAGGACAAGGAGGACACGGGGGACATGGAAGAATTTTCTCCCTTGTCTCCCCCTTTTCCCCGTTCCCCAATCCCCAATCCTCGATCCCTATTCCCCAATTTTTAGGATTCGCTAATGACAACAAATACTGAAACAGATTTTGCTCATGCATCAACTGTCATCCCTGTATTAGAAATGCAAGGGATTACGAAACGATTTCATGGTGTTCCGGCTCTGCAAAATGTCAATCTGACAATTTATCCCGGAGAAGTTCACGCCCTCATGGGTGAGAATGGAGCAGGCAAAAGCACATTAATGAAGATTCTAGCTGGGGCTTACATTGCCGATGAAGGCGAGATTCGGATCAATGGTCAGCCTGTAAAAATTACCGATCCGGGTACAGCACGTAAGGCGGGTATTAATCTCATCTATCAAGAACTGAATGTCGCACCCAACTTAACCGTAACCGAAAATATGTTTATGGGTAGCGAGTTACAGCGAGGTCAGTTTTTAGACCGCAAAGCAATGGAACTCGAAGCCAAGCAAGTGCTAGAAAGCTTGGGGGCTAGTTTTGCACCAAATGATATCGTTGGCACTTTGGCGATCGCTGAACAGCAACAAGTAGAAATTGCGCGGGCGCTGAAAGACAAAAGCCGCATTTTAGTAATGGATGAGCCAACAGCAGCACTTTCTGACCGCGAGACTGAGCGTTTGTTTGAAGTGATTCGTAAACTACGCAATGATGGCATTGCTATTATTTACATCAGTCATCGCATGGAAGAAATATATGCCCTGGCTGACCGGATTAGCGTGCTGCGCGATGGTCAATATATCGGTAGTCTCACCCGTGATCAAATTTCTCCGCACCGATTAGTACAGATGATGGTCGGTCGCTCAATGCAGGACTTTTACGAACATCAACGACAAACTAATCTTGGCCCAGTAGTGCTAGAAGTCAGAAATATGAGTGACGGACGCAAGGTTCAGCCAACTAGTTTTCAGCTTCATGCAGGAGAAATTCTCGGACTAGCGGGGCTGGTTGGTGCAGGACGCACAGAGGTATCTCGGCTGATTTTTGGTGCTGACCGCAAGGTAAGCGGTGAAGTATTCCTGAATGGTCAAAAACTAGAGATTAATTCGCCCAGTGATGCGATCGCTGCTGGTATTGGCTACGTCCCAGAAGACCGCAAAGACCAAGGTTTATTTCTGGAGATGAGTTCCCGTAAGAATATTGGTATTAATAGACTCAAGCAGGATGCCAAAGCTGGAATTGTTAACTGGGGTGCAGTTAATCAGATTGCCACAGAAGCAGTAGAAAACTTTAATATCCGGCTGGCTAACTTGGAAATTAGAGCAGTGGATCTTTCCGGTGGGAATCAGCAAAAACTGCTGCTAGCACGTTGGCTAGCCATTAAACCCAGAGTATTGATGCTGGATGAACCAACACGGGGCGTAGATATCGGTGCCAAAAGCGAAATTTACCGCATTATCAGCGAGTTAGCAGTCCAAGGAGTGGCAATTCTCATGGTTTCCAGCGAATTACCAGAAGTTGTCGGCATGAGCGATCGCGTTTTAGTCATGCGAGAAGGACAACTGGTGGGCGAACTGGACGACAGCCCTGGTAAAGAGATTACCCAAGAAAACATTATGCACTATGCAACTGGATCTGCGGAGGTACTAGCATCATGAGTCAAACTTTAAGACCTGTCAACAATAGACCAGGTGAGCATCCCAAATCACGCCAGCGTCAATCAATCAACAATCTAATTCAAGTTGCAGGTATTTTGCCGATTCTGGTACTGATCTGCATCTTATTTGCCTTCCTGAGTCCCAACTTTCTGACAATAGGTAACGCCGTCAACATCTTACGTCAGGCATCAATCAACATTGTGCTAGCAACCGGGATGACCTTTGTAATTCTCACCGGCGGTATTGACCTTTCAGTTGGGTCAATCTTGGCTGTTTCGGCTGTAGTTGCGGTGTTAGTATCGCTGCTTCCGGTTTTAGGTTGGTTTGCAGTACCAGCTGGTTTGCTGACAGGATTACTTTTGGGTTTAGTCAACGGCGCTTTGATCACCTTTTTAGACGTGCCGCCTTTTATTGTCACCTTGGGTTCACTGACAGCTTTGCGGGGTGTGGCCTTTTTGGTTGCCAATGGCACAACAGTCATTAACCGTAACATCAATTTTGCTTGGGTGGGTAATAGCTACGTGGGTCCCCTTCCCTGGCTAGTAATCATTGCTTTATTGACTGTAGCAGTGAGTTGGTTTGTCCTGCGTCAAACAGTTTTAGGTGTACAAATATACGCTGTCGGTGGTAACGAACGAGCAGCACGATTAACCGGTATTAAAGTCAATCGCGTGTTGCTATTTGTTTATGGTGTGAGTGGATTATTGGCAGGTTTGGCAGGAATTATGAGTGCCAGTCGTCTTTATAGTGCAACTGGCATGTTAGGTCAAGGCTACGAATTGGATGCGATCGCAGCTGTTATTCTTGGTGGAACCAGCTTTACAGGCGGTATTGGTACTATTGGCGGCACGCTTCTCGGTGCATTAATCATTGCTGTTCTCAACAATGGTTTGACCTTGTTGAACATGTCTTACTTCTGGCAACTAGTCGTCAAGGGTTTGGTAATTATTGTGGCAGTCATGATAGATCGCCTCCGCAGACGTTCTAGACGCTAAAAGATTCGCCCTTATCTCCCTTGTCCTCTCTTTGTGTCTTAGTGTCTTGGTGTTTAAAAATTATTTTTTCACCACAAAGACACAAAGACACCAAGAAATTTTCTTTTTCCAGATTTATGGTTCAGTTAAGGTTTTGAGTTAATAGAAAAAAGGTGTGGGGGTATAGGAGGATTTTGTAGATGTTGGTAAAAAATTTTGCTTTCTTATTATTAGTATGTCCATTAGTCTGGGCAACACTTTTAAAAGATCATTCTCTTGCAGCAGATACTAATAGCAGCTTACAGGGACAGGTTACTTCTGTTTCTCAGCTTTCTGATGTCAAACCAACCGATTGGGCTTTTCAATCACTACAAACTCTGGTCGAACGCTACGCCTGTATTGCAGGTTATCCCGATGCAACTTATCGCGGCAACCGTGCCTTGAGCCGTTATGAATTTGCGGCTGGTTTAAATGCCTGCATGAACCGGATTAGTGAGTTAATTGCAACAGGTACTAATGAGCTAGTTAATAGGGAAGACTTGGCTGTGTTGCAAAAATTACAGACAGAGTTTGTTACAGAACTGGCTACTATACGCGGGCGGGTAGATGTGCTAGAGGCGCGTACAGCCACACTAGAGGCGCAGCAGTTTTCCACGACTACCAAGCTGAATGCTCAAATAATTACTGCCGTGAGTGATTCTTTTGGTAATAGTGTGGGTGATGATCGCGATCGCTCTCAAACCTACTTTGCAGATCGAGGTCGTCTCAATTTGGAGAGCAGTTTTACAGGCAAAGATTTATTGCGAGTCCGTCTAGAATTCGGCAATTTTTTGGATTCTAATGGTAATAGTCAGATTGCGTCGGTGACAGGAACCGGAATGACACGGCTAAATTTTGATACCGATAGCAACAATGATCTCAGTATTCCCCACATCCGTTACTACTTTCCGGTCAGTGATTCCCTTGCTTTTATCGTTGGGCCTACAGGCATTGGCTATACCGACATCACAGACACCGTAACTCCTGCCACTATCGCTGATGACGGCAACGGGGTTCCCTCACTTTTTGGATCATACAGTCCTCTGTTCCGACGAGGCGGTGGTGGTGCGGCTGTGAATTGGAAGCTTAGTGACGACCTCATGCTGACTCTGGGCTATTTGGCAGATAACCCTAATTTCCCATCTTCAAACAACGGCTTATTTGATGGCGGCTACAACACCTTAGCTCACTTGGTATATTACGGTAAGCAAGGAGCAGTAGGTGTTGCTTACTCCCACGGCTATGGGCCTGGTGGTAGAGTCAATCTTACTGGTGGAGCAGGTAGTAACTTGGCTATTTCTCCTTTTGGAGATAACATTGCTACTTCTAGTAATATAGTAGGTACGCAAGGATATTACCGCTTTTCGCCACACTTTCAGATTCATGCTTGGGGCGGATATATTTGGGCAAATGCTGAAAGTTCTGGTGTCAGTGCTATTTCTAATGGCAGGGGTGGAACAGATTCACTTTCCGTCAACAATGGTGATCATGCCAATGCTTGGTTTGGGGCAATTGGTGCGTCTTTTCCTGATGTTGGGGGTAAAGGCAATCTACCGGGAATTCTTATTGGTGTGCCACCGCATGTATCCAGCAGTGATATCCGTAAAGAGAGCGAGAACGCTTACCACATTGAGGCATTTTATCGCTGGCAACTCAACGACAATATATCAGTTACTCCCGGTTTTTGGATGATTCTTAACCCGGAAAATAACAATAATAATGATACACAATATGTAGGTTTAATTCGCACAACCTTCGATTTTTAAATCTAGGTTGAGCCACTCCGCGCACTAAAGTGACGCGGATTCAGGCAAAGTTGCTGTTAACTTTTCGCTCTTATTTTCGATCTTTATAGCTTGCGATCGCACTCCTCGGTTTATCTCTGTTCAGAAGTCATGCGATCGCTAATTTGACCTCTAAAAATTAATCCCTTCCATAAAACTGCATAAGTTGCGTTTGGTTTCACCCATTTATAAATAAGCTAAGTAGAACAGCGTAAATAATTAAAGGTTTGTAGTGAGGACTTTAGTCCTCAAATAAGCACTTCTACATCCAAATAGCCGTCAGTGTCTCTCCAATTGCAACCATCCATGATTCCAAGATAAAGGCGTGTGGCTCCTAACGGCACAATCACTCTTTGTCGTATACCCATGTTATTTATTCCATCACCGATAAAGAATACTTGCTTAAGTTGAGGATAAAGTTTTAAATAATTCTGCTTAGCTTCTTCACCAAAAAATAAGGTGTTTGGTGCTGAATCTTTGTTTGGCTCCTCTCTGCCCAAGAATACACCTACAAGAGAATTTATAGGAGCTTGGATATCAGAAATACCGTTTTCTTCCTTTACTCGATGAGTTCTTAGGTCTTTAATGTCACCTTCTGGTCCAAAATAATCTTGTTCATTAAAGACTTTAGTTTTACCTTCTAGAACTTTAAACGTAAGATGACTACTAGGTTTAATAGGTATTTCTTTAACTTCAGTAGGAGAATTTTCCGGAGCTATGCTAGGAGAGTCTCCTGGTCTTGGGTTAGGACAGAAACTAGCCTTAGAATTTGGGGGCATACCAGCAAGCCAAGGATCGCTTCCAGCATTGACTTTGACTTGAGTTTTTGCCGATAACCATATATCAGGGAACCATAAATAACTGTAAATAGCACTTAAAGACAGAGCCGAAATAAGTAAAAAAGATGCTTGACCAACAAGTAATTTAATTTTAGGCTTGACAATCTTTTCAGTCTGAGTTGTCTTCTTTTCCGTATTATTATTTAAATTGTGTATCAAATTCTGATTACAATCGAGTCTGGCTGCAATTTGTCTTAAAATAGATGCATCTATTTCTGATTTACAAAAAATAGGGAATAGTTCTTCACAACAAAGTTTACAAAGAGATTCTTTGTTGCCTATTCTATCTAAATACTCAATTAGCTGTATAACAAAGTCCGAATCCGAAGAATCTCTGATAAAGCTAAGTCGAGAAGACTCGATTCCAATTCTTATACATAGTGCTTGTCGTGCTTTTGACTGTTCGCTACGAAGCAATAAATTTGCTAGTCTTTCTACATCTGTTAATTCTAAGTAATTTAAAGACATAAAGATTTAAACCTAAGCTTTTATATTATTTACAATTTAGTTTTGATTTAATATTTTCTATATCAGTCGAGTACTTACCTCTTTTAAAGACAATCTCTAGTTCCTTACAGATTTTACAAAGTGCTTGTATGTCATCTATACTATGCAAATAGCTAATTAGCTCTAAGGCAAAGTCATCATCGGTAAGTTGCCTTAAAAATCCAAGTTGATTTGGTTCAATTCCAATTTTTATACAAAGTGCTTTTCGAGCAGAGTATTCTGCACGTCCACTACGTGTTAAGAGTTTTGCAAGTATTTCTCTATTAGACTCGTTTAGTCCCACATCTGGAGAAGATACTGGTTTATTGGGGACTGAAAGCTGGTCTTTAAATCCATTAGAAAGCTTCTTCTTTAACGTTGGGGTTAGTTGCTCTGGAATACCTGCTAACCGAATTGCAGCACAACCAAATTTATAGGCAAATTCAACAGGCTTTCCTGCTCCTAGAGCATCGTAAAAGCCCACGGCAAATTCAATGGCTGCTCTATCTCCGATTGCTTTGCTCATACCAATCACATAGTTAATGTGTTGAGCGATCGCATCTGCCTGCACCTGAGAGTAACAACCGTTAAGGACAATACACTCAATCTGATCAGCAAACAAATCAAACAGTTCCGCTAGAGCTTCTCCATTGACTAACTTTGCCGAACCTGTTTCATCTTCAAATACCAGACCCTCATCTCCCGTTCCATGCCCAGAAAAATGAATAATTTGTGGATTGATATCCAGCATTGCTCGCTGGATATCCCTCGGTTGGACTGCCCACTTCTGTTCTAAGGCAAACTGCTCGCGCTGTTTAGCTCGCTGCAATCCAGCATCAATTTCACGCACTTCCTCATCCAAACGCAACGGTGTTGTGCCTTTAGGATTTGCTGCCAAGATTAAGATTGTTTGTACCACTGACTAAACTCCAGTTACATAGTTGAGCAGATTCTCATTCAAATAGTTTTTCCAGTAATAAGAACATCCAATTTGGTACTAACCTCTTACCTCTTTATCTCACCAGCTTGGGGAACCTCATTGCTTTCGAGCCATTGCTCGATTAGCTCAATTACTACTTGGCTCATCTTCTTACCCCGCATGACACAGGTGGCATGGAACCGCTTCTTCAAGTCATCCGTAACGCTAATGTGCATTTCTTTATTTGCTTAGGTATTCGTGTGCTTGATTCCAACATGGATAAACCTACAAAAGTAAAAATGGCGATTTCGGAAAAATGCTCTTGAAGAAGCAAATTCTTTTGGTCTAATAGACATCTCCAAAAAACAATATAAAAGCCTTATATAGTCAGAGTTGATATCTCATTTCTGGAGAGGTCTTTGGTTTGTACATTATGCTCATTTGGGGCGATCGCTTACAAAAATCAAACAATGCACTTCTGAAAACAGGCGATTATTCTTCTTTGCAGCAACTTCCACCTTCACGTTTGCGTGTTTCGCGCAGCCTGTAGCAACTTCCCCTCATGGGCTTTCTGCTTCAAATACTGTAATACCAATTCTTTGTGAAGCTGCATAGAATTTTAAATGCATAAGTTGCGTGTGGTTTCACCCATTTAATTAAGTAAGCAAACCATCAAAATAGATTGAACTTGACTTACTGAACACTTTGTGTAGACAACAAAGGAGCCAGGGTGCTATGTCTGAGTTCTCGCGCAATATGGCTTTTGTCATCGGGATTAACAAATATGGTAATGGCATTTCATCCTTGCAAAATGCGGTCAATGATGCCAAAAAACTGATAGAAATTCTGCGGACAAAGCATGGTTATCAAGTATGGGTATGCTTAGATGAGGTAGCCACCCTTAACAATCTCAAAAATTTCCTCGAAAAAACTTTACCACAACAAGTTCAACCAGATGACCGCTTGTTATTTTATTTTGCTGGTCATGGAATTGCCCTTAATGGTGATGATGGGCCAGAAGGTTATTTAATTCCCCAAGATGCCAAACTCGGAGATCCCAAAACCTATCTACTAATGACTTATTTGCAGGAGTGCTTGAGTAATTTACCCTGTCGTCATTTCTTGGGAATTCTCGATTGCTGCTTTGCTGGTGCATTTCGTTGGTCGAGTACAAGGGATTTATTAGCTGCGCCAGAAGTCATTCACAAAGAACGTTATGATCGTTTTATTACTGACCCAGCTTGGCAGATAATAACTAGTGCTGCTTATGACCAAAAAGCCTTAGATGCTTTTAATTTGAATACAGAACGTGGTCAAATTGGCAACCATTCGCCCTTTGCTGTGGCTTTATTAGAAGCGTTAGAAGGTGGAGCAGATATATATCCTCCAGCAAAACAGGGTATATCTGCGGGAGACGGGGTAATAACTGCTACTGAATTATACTTGTATTTGCGCGATCGCATTGAACCACCAACCCAAGAAAATCGCCGACGCCAAACCCCCGGTATTTGGCCTTTGAAAAAACATGACAAAGGCGAGTATATTTTTCTTGCACCAGGACATCCACTCAATTTACCACCCGCACCGCCTTTGGATGAATCTCAAAATCCCTATCGCGGTTTAGAATCTTTTAACGAAGAACACAGTAATTTGTTTTTTGGCAGACAAGTATTAACCGAACAGTTATTTACACACATTTGTCAGCAACCGTTGACCATAGTTTTAGGGGCTTCTGGTACGGGAAAATCCAGCTTGGTGAAGGCGGGATTAATTGCTTACATAAAAAAGTTAGACACTACTCACCAACAGTGGCGTATTCTAGCGCCAATGCGTCCGGGTGAGTCTCCATTAAAAGCTTTAAATAATACATTAACATCAGAAAATTCTTTGATCTCTTCGATTACCAGCCTGCCTACCTTTGATAAAGTAGAAACTCTTTCCGCCAAATTGGCAACTTGGATGGAGTTAAATCCTCAGTCAAAATTGTTACTGGTAATTGATCAATTTGAAGAACTGATTACCATGTGCAAAGAGGAACAAGAGCGAGAATTATTTCTCAAATTTCTGGCAAAAGCAGTAAAAAATTATTCCCAGCAATTGCGATTAATACTGACGCTACGCTTGGATTTTGAATCTCAATTTAGAGATACCGCATTCAAGCAACATTGGACAGCGGCTCGATTTATTGTGCCACCAATGACACGGACAGAATTGCGTCAAGCAATAGAAGAACCAGCATCTGCCAAAGTGATGTACTTTCAATCGGACGATCCTAATTATCCTTTGATCGATCGCCTGATTGATGAAGTAGCAAATATGCCCGGTGCGCTGCCTCTGTTATCTTTTACACTGAGTGAGCTTTATCTTAAATATCTCAAACGGCAGAGAATTGCTCAACAACGAGGTGAAACTATTGACCGAGCCATCACTGAAACAGATTATCAAGAACTGGGTGGAGTGAGAGAAAGTCTCACCCAAAGAGCCGACAGTGAATATGAGGAGTTAGTCAAACAGGATAAAGCTTATGAGCAGACTATCCGTTATGTGATGTTGCGAATGGTAGCGGTGGGTGGTGAATTGGCGCGCAGACGAGTACCATTATCGGAATTGGAGTATCCAGAACCAGAAAACGCCAGGGTGATGGAGGTAATTAGGCGATTTTCGGTAGCGCGCCTACTTGTACAAGGACAAGATGTAGAAGGACAACCCTATGTTGAACCTGCTCATGATGCTTTAGTGCAGGAATGGCAAAAACTGGGGATGTGGAAACAAGATGCAGAAGAAAATATAATTTTGCTGCGACGGCTGACTCCAGCAGCACAAGAGTGGAAAAATATTAAAAGCAACGAACAACCATCAAAGGCGATCGCCAAGATTGAACCTGTTTTAAATTGGCTTGATCGCAGCTTTTACTTGATCGAAAACTTGTTTAACAAAATAAATCATCAATTTGTGCGATCGCAGCGACAAACACCAGATAATCAAGAGCGATCGCGTGATCAACCACAACAGTTTCTTTGGAATGCGAATCCCTATCTGGAAGTACTGCATGAAAAACTCAACTCACCCGATAACTGGTTTAATCAATTAGAAGCTGAATTTGTACAGCAAAGCTTTAGACAAAAACAAAGAAACATTCATCTGCGTTGGAGCGTTGCGATTGGGGTAATTTTGGGTTTAAGCGGTTTGACTACCACAACTTTGATTAATCAAAGAAATGCACAGATAGGTCAAACTAGTACTTCCAGAGAAAATGCAGAAATAAAGTTGCAGAAGCAAGTATTAGATGGGATGATTGAGAGTCTACGGGCAGGAAATTCTCTCAAACAACCACTTTTGTGGTTATTTCCACCAAAATCTGAGCTACGCGAGCAAGTCAGAGGAACACTGCAAAGGGCAGTTTACACAGTTAAAGAAAGCAATCGCCTCGAAGGACATCAAGGCACGGTCAGAAGCCGTTTTAGTCCAGATGGTAAGTTAATAGCTAGTGCTGGAGAAGACAATACTGTTTACCTGTGGGATTTACACGGGCAAAACAAAGGCTTTTGGAAGACAAATCAACGCACTGTCAAAAACCTTGATTTTAGTCCGGATGGTCAACTTTTAGCTACCGTAGCAGAGGACGGTACTGTCAGCTTGTGGAATTTGCAGGGTGAAAACAAAGGCTCGTGGAATACAAATCAAGGCATTGTTCACAACCTTAGTTTTAGCGCAAATAGTGAGCTTCTCGCTACCGCCGGACAGGACGGTACTGTGCGTTTATGGGACTTGCAGGGAAACCCAATTGGTCAACCTTTTCGAGGTCATAAAGATGATGTCTGGAGTGTGGTATTCAGCCCAGATGGCAAATTATTGGTTAGCACCGGAGATGACGGTACTGTGCGTTTATGGAATTTACAAGGTAAGCAGTTAAGGCAATTTGCAGGACATCAACGTGAGTTCAACAGTATCGTGTTTAGCCCCGATGGCCAGCTACTGGCGACTGGCGGAGAAGACAACACTGTGCGTTTATGGAATTTGCAAGGTCAGCAGTTGAGTCAATTGGAAGGGCATCAAGGTAGAATCTGGGGTGTGGAATTTAGCTCGGATGGTCAGCGAGTGGCTAGCGCCGCAGGTGATGGTACTGTGCGTTTATGGAATTTGCAAGGTCAGCAGTTGGAGAAACTGGAAGGACATCAAGGCCCGGTTAGAAGCGTCAGTTTGAGCAAGGATGGTCAGCTAACAAGTGCAGGAGATGACGGTACAGTCCGCATCTGGAATTTGCAGGATTATCCAGAATTGCAAGGACATCAAGGCCCGGTCAGGAGTGTCAGTTTTAGCCGAGATGGTAAACTACTGGCAAGTGGAGGAGATGACGGTACTGTTCGCTTGTGGAATTTGCAGGGTCAGCAGTTGCAAAAATCCATAGAGCATCAAGGCCCAGTCAGAAGTGTCAGTTTTAGTCCGGATGCTCAGATGTTGGCTAGTGCTGAAGACCGCACTGTCTATTTGTGGAGTATAGAGGGTCAGCAGTTGCAAAAATTCACAGGGCATCAAGGTTTGGTCAGAAGTGTTAGTTTTAGTCCGGATGGTAAGCTATTAGTTAGTAGCGCAGATGATGGAACGGTTCGCTTGTGGAACTTGCAGGGTCAATCATTGGGACAGTGGAAAGCAGATCAAAACCGTGTCTGGCAAGTAGCATTTAGTCCCGATGGTCAGATGTTGGCCAGTGCCGGAGATAATGGTATTGTTCGCCTGTGGAATTTGCAGGGTCAAAAGTTGCGTGATTTTCCTGGTCATTTAGGCCCTGTCTTTAGCGTAGCGTTCAGCCTAAATAGTAAGCAACTAGCTAGCAGTGGTCAGGATGGTACGATCCGTTTATGGGATTTGCAGGACAAGGGCAACGACAATGAAAAAATATTTCAGGTATATGGGGCGGAAGTAAATTCAGTAGCGTTCAGTCGTGATGGCAAGATGCTTGTGAGTGGTGACAGTAAAGGTAATGTAGAATTGTGGGATTTGCAGATTCAACAGCAGTTTGCTATGTGGACAGGGCATCATGGGTTGATCATTCGGAGTCTTGATTTTAGTCCTGATGGCAAGTTTTTAGCTACCGCAGGAGACGATCATACTGTTGATTTGTGGCAGATTTCCTCTTTTGATCAGTTGATGAAGCAGGCTTGCGATCGCCTAGATGATTATCTGAAAAATCATCCTAGCGATCGCCATCTTTGTAATAATTAGCGTATGAAAGCTAATGGTTTGACGATCAAAGAACTCACTGAGGCGGTGGGGGGTGGGATCACGCCCCGGATGGTACGACATTACCATCAGTTAGGATTATTACCCCAACCCATGCGATCGCGCAGCAATTATCGTCTTTACACAAATACAGATGTCATTCGATTACAGCGAATTATGGCATTAAAACAACAAGGTTTTCAACTGAATCATATTCGCCAAATTCTGGAAGTCGAACCACCAAGCAATACAGATGTAAATTTGATGCTGCAACTACAACAGCAATATCGAACTGTGATGCAGCAAATTTCCCAACTGCGACAAACTGCATCTGCATTAGAGGGTTTGTTGGGACGCGATCGCGATTGTCAAATTATCCAAGCTGAAGTTCTAGCCCAACTCAAGTTAATCGAAGTAGAAACAAAAGTCGGATTAGGGGAGTTAGAAAAACTCTGGAGCGGTTTAGATGCTCAAATTCATGCTCACCCAGAAGATTTTCACGAATCTTTACAACACTTATTACCAGATTTATCAGCATGTTCTGAGATCGAACAACACTTGATTTCTCAATTAGTCTTAGCTTGCGGAGATGTGAGTTTAGTCTCGTTTCTCAAATTGAGTCAGGGAGCGATCGCCAAAAGTCGGGAAGCTCTGAAGTTTGGATGTGAAGTGATTGCAGATATTCCTACGGTTGCAGCAGCTGTTGATCAAACGCGACTAGCTCATTTGGGATGTCGTCTGGAAACTTTGATTGACAATCCTCACGTAACTACGGCTGCTGAAGCAGAGCAAGCTTTTTGGCAACATCAACAATGGCGAGATAAATTAAAACAAGTAACAAAAGATTGCATTTTAGTGGTAGGTTATGCACCTTCAGTCTTATTATCAATCTGCCAAGCGATCGCACAACAGCAAATTCAACCAGCATTAGTCATTGGTATGCCGATTGGCTTTAGCCATGCACCCGCCGCTAAACGACAACTGATGCAAACAAATGCTGCTTGGATTGTGGTGGAAGGAACTGTCGGAGGTGGTTTGTTAGCAGCTACTGCACTCAATGCTTTGGTTGAGTCAGTGATTGAGAAGCCTGATTGTCATTGTTATCTGAGTCATTGAGGGTTTAGGGGTGTAGAGTGTAGGGGTATAGGGGTGTAGGAGGATTTTGGCATAAAGTTGACAAAGTATACTTTTTAGCCAAGAATCTGTTTTAACATGCCAGTTATAAATTATTGCAGTAAAAATTTATTTTTATAGGAGAATATCTCAACTAAAATACTATCCAAAAATTATGTTAAACAACATGTGATTAAAACCGACTTTTTTGTCGTTTACTCTACCTAATTTCCTCTAACTTGTTGACCAGAGGGCATATGTGGCAAAAAGAAAAAAAAGATAACTCAATAGTCAGTTTGGCGTTGTTGCTAATGCTAACAACAACGCCCATGGCAGTTTCTATTGTGGTGTCAGACTTTGCACTGGCGCAATCTACCAATGTTCCGTCTTTTCCGCTACTCAAAGAAGTACCAAGTGGTACTACTGTGCGGATTGATGGTTCAAATAGCATGAACATGATTAATCAAACCATGAAAACACGGTTTGAAAATCAGTTTCCTGGTGTGAAGGTGGAAGTTGCTGCTAATGGTGTAGATGCGGCGCTGCAATCTTTGCAAGCAGGAACAATAGATATCGCAGCGATTAGTCGTGGTTTAACGCCAGAAGAAAAAAGCCAAGGTTTAGAACAGTTCCGCCTACGTCGAGAAAAGATTGCGATCATAGTTGGTGAAGATAATCCTTTCAAAGGAAATCTGACTAACCAGGAATTTGCGAAAATTTTTCGCGGAGAAATTACAGATTGGTCAGAAGTCGGAGGAGCTAAGGGTAAAATCCGGGTTATTGACCGTCCAGCTAATAGTGATGTCCGTGAATCTTTTCGCAGTTACCCAGCCTTCGAGAAAGCCAAATTTACAACTGGTACAACTGCAACTCAGCTAAACGAGGATAGTACAGTCGAAGTTGTCAAACAGTTGGGTAAAGACGGTATTGGCTATGTTTTGGCTAATCAGGTATCGAAACTTGAAGGTGTGCGATCGCTCAAGGTAGATCGAACTTTACCGAGCAATTCTAAATATCCTTTTTCACAGCCTTTAGTATACGTCTACAAGAAAAATCCCAGTCTCAATGTCGCTTCTTTTCTTGGTTTCGTGACCAATGCACCAGGAGAAGATGCAGTAGAAGCAGCCAGAAAAATCGAAGCAGACGCGATCGCAGCTATAGTATCTGCTGATTCCCAAACAGCAACTACAACCACTAGCGCCACGACTCCACCTAGCACAGATACTACATCTGCTGCTAGCGTCTCACCAACAACAGTTGAAAACAATATCACCACAGCTCAAGCAGATACTACAAATAGTTCTACGTTAACTTCTCCTGTCCAGAGCAATCAAACAAACCCAGAACAACAACTTTTGTTGTGGTCATTTTTGGCACTCATACTTGGAGCTAGTACCGGGTTTATACTGTGGTTTTTACGAAGAAGACGCCCAGCCGTTGCAGATGCCAAAGTACAGACAGCAGACGTGACAATCGACTCTAGTCCCCCTGCTTCTTCTTCAGATGCCACCACGATGTTATCACAGACGACAAATGTCAACCCTGTGACTCAAACAACACCTAGTGATGTGACACAAGAAGCAAGTAGCATCCCATCTGAGCAAAATACAGCCAAGCATTTAACTCCTACTGTTGCTGCTAGCATTGCTGGTGCTACTGCAATTGGAGCAGGAAGCACATTAGTATCGAAATGGTCTGAGAAAAATGCAGAAATCACTGCCAAAGATCAGGATGTTGCTAGTGATCAAGATGCGCCAACAGCAGTTAGAGACATCAATCATTCATCTTCTTCTGTACAAGTACCTGCGGCTGATAATTCGGGATTAGACTTAGAAGCGCCTGTGACGGTTGTCAATTCTTCCTATCCCCAAGTGTCGCCAAATACTCAGATTTCATCTGATCCACAACCAACATTAGTACAGGATAATACTCAGATACTATCTGCTCAACACTCAGATGTCACAGAGCAAATGCTATCCAATGGTGATGTCATTGAAGTAAAAGCACCGACACAAGCACCATCGGTAAATATTTATTCTCCCTTACCAGATGTTTGGGAAGATGCAACCATCATACAAACACCATTACCATCACTATCTGAGATCACAGATGTTACATCTACACATGAAACACAAACTGTTCCTCAGCAGCCGGAATTAGAGTTGCCAGATGTCACAGATGTTACATCCACGCACGAAACACCAACTGTTCCTCAACAGCCTGACACAAATCAACAACCTTTAGATTTGCAAACGCCATCAATAGTTATTAATACTGAACTTCCTCATTTACCTGATGTTTGGGAAAATACATCTATTCCAAAAGATAGTACTGTTGACTCAGAGGTAGAAACTACTCCACAACAACCAGAAGTATCCGAGGATTTATTAGATAAAGTAGCAGATACAGCCGAAGCAAGCGTTAATGTCACAGAAGAAATAACCCAAACTACCCCAACACCAGATCCCTCTGCAATTAACTCTCATCCCACAGAACAAGTTCCATCGACAGTTGCAGGAATTGGTTCTTGGGCTACTATTTATGGCATTAGCAACAATCAAAACCAAAATCCTGACTCACCACAAACTCATACTGTGGACAACGCTACCCCAGTAACCACAGCACCGACCACACCCGAAAATGTAGAGTCAGAAAATATTATTGTCCTCACATCACGTACTCCGAAATGGGCTTACGTTTCTTGGCAAGTATCTGATGAAGCCAAACAAGCACTGCGATCGCAAGGTGGTTCTCAATTTACACTACGGCTATATGACGCCACTGACATTGACCTGAGTTATCAAAATCCTGTGCTGGTGCAGCAATACGAATGTGAAGAGACTACAGAAGATCGCTATGTAGCTATCCCTACAGGCGATCGCAATTACATGGCTGAAATTGGTTATACCACAGCAAATAATAACTGGTTATCACTTGCACGTTCCGCACCTGCTCGTGTTTTTAGTCGCCCAGAAAAAGATTTCTGGTTTATTGCTGATGCAGAGTTAATTATTCACGGAGCTACTGAACCGGGTTCAAGTGTTGCTGTTGCTGGTCATGCTATCAAACTGAAACCAGATGGTACTTTCCACCTGCGTATTCCCTTTACAGACAGCTTAATTGACTATGTTATGACTGCAACAAATGCTAATGGTCAGCAAGCTAAAACCATTCGTATGCACTTTTCCCAGGAGAATCCCGAAGAATAGGGAACAAGGGAGACAAGGAGGACAAGGGGGACAAGGGAGAAAATTCTTCCGTGTTCCCCGTGTCCTCTAAAATTTTTGTGTCAATTCTAGATAAATATGTTCCAATCTAATTGGTTGGCGTGAGATAGAGTCAATATTAATACCATCAAAATGCGCGATAATATCCTTTAACTCTAAATGCTCCGGCAACCAAAATGCTAAATCGCTACCATAACGCCGGGGTGTAAAACCACATGTAATAGCTCGTGCGATCATTTTTTCTTCTTCTGGAGTTTGTACTACTAGAATTTCTGTAGCTGGAATACAGGTACGTAATTGTTCTAGACTACCTTCAGCTAAAATCTGTCCATTTTTTAAAATACCAATTTTATTACACAGACGCTCTGCTTCATCTAATAAATGAGTAGTTAATAAAATAGTAATTCCTTGATTTTTTAATTGTCTAATTAATTCCCAAATCTCATATCGGGCTTCAATATCTAAACCTGTAGTTGGTTCATCTAAAATCACTAACTTTGGCTGATGTACCAGAGCCACAGCGATATTTAAGCGTCGCTGCATTCCGCCACTGAGGGTTTCTACCGGACTTTTAGCTCTATCTAATAAATTTACAGCTTTTAAAGTGGCTTTAATTTGTTTTTGCCTTTGCGTTCTGTCTAAACCATAAATTTTTGCAAAAAATTTGATGTTTTCTTCACAAGAAAGACCCCTGTATAATAAATTCTCTTGGGGAGCAATACCAATGAGTTTTTTAGTTGCTTCTGAAACGAACTGATGATTAACTTTGACTACACCGCTATCCGCTTTTAATAAATTACAGATAATATTAATTGTAGTAGTTTTTCCTGCTCCATTTGCACCTAGTAAACCATAAATTTCTCCAGGAGCAACATACAATGTTAAATCTTGAAGAACTTGCCTGTTTTTAAAAGACTTATTGAGCTTTTCTATATGAAGCATATTTAATAATTAAGTAGGTTGCAAGAAATAAAGCTAATTTAAAGTCTTCTTTCTAGCATTACCATTCTGCGGTAAGAAAACCATCCACCCAAAATCATGATCAAAGTAAACCCTGATAAGAACTGGAAATGAGACGCAATATCTTCTATGTTGTTCCCCTGTGTTGATACTGCTAAAAGAGCTTGATTCATGTGATAAATAGGGTTGATTTTGGTGAGATCAAGTAATGCTTTCGGTAAAAAGCGAATTGGGAAAAAAGCTCCGCCCAAAATCAACAAAGGGACACCAAAAGCAGCTACCAGGGAGTTTACATCTTCAGTACGACGCGCTAATTGAGTACCCAAAATAAAGCCTAAACCAACATAAGCCACAATACTCATAAATATAATAATTGCACCCAAAAAGACGGAACCCTTGAACGTAGCACCCCAAAAAGCAGCAATAGTATAAATAATTAATGTTTGCCCAAAACCAATACAACTATGAGCTAGAAAAATTCCCACAAAATAGGATGTTCCACTCAAAGGTGAAATAAATAAGCGTTTGAGTGTTTGCTGTTCTCTTTCTGAGACGACAGTGGCGACACTACCACCCAAACAGCTAAAAAATAGTGCTGCTCCCACTAAAGTTGAAGGTGCAGCGTATTCAAAACCTTGTTCTGTTGATAGCTTCATACTTTCTGCTAACACAAATCCGTTGATCAGCAGAATAGAAATAGGGAAAATAATCCAAAAAATCAGGCTACGTCTTCGCCGTAATAATTCAATTAAAATACGCTGAGTTACAGCGATCGCTTCACACCATAATTTCATTTTGTTAATTTATTTACAATCTTAAGTGTAAGTATTGTGAGTAATAGGACTAAGTAATCTTGCTCTGGTCAGCCAAAGATAACGCTTTTTCAAGAAGATACCTTAAAGTTAGCACAAATGTTAAGTAATGTTGCGTAGAAAGGGCGTAAAGCTGTACATTAATAAAAAGCCCGATCGCTTCCGTGCGATCGGGTTTCTTTTATATCAGAGCAAGAAAGTGAATAATCCAAAAATGAATTAGATTTACTTTAAAGTATCTAAATCAAGAGATTGCATTCCTTGCCGTTGTACAAAAGACATCATACTTCCCAACTGCAACCAAACTAAAAGCGCAGTCAAAATAGTTACTGGTACACCGACTGCATAAGCAAGCAAAGGTGGAAAACCAAATATTTCAAAACCAGAACACATAAATAATACGACACCGCCAGTTATTCCCAAAAATGGCACAGATAATTGTTTAATCGACAACTGAGAATTGGATTTTTCTGCTCCGTCACTCCGCCATTTGTTAACAATTAGCTTTAGTGTTCCGGCTAATGCTAAACCAGAGGTTAATGCAGCAAACAAGCCAAAAATTAATAGTAAATATGGCGGATGTGAAGGGTAGTAGTACATGAAAACTCCTGATTGGTATGAATTTTGAAAAATGGTTTTCCGATGTGTAGAGACGTTGCATTGCAACGCCTCTACAAATTTTTCGCAGCGAAAATTATCTTATCATCAAGCGTAATAATCATTCTTGAATTACCTTGAAACCGAGTTCATTTATTCGCCTGAAATTTTAGTTCCAGGCTTACTGTATCAAGGTTTTAGGGCTTCATACCAAAATTGGCGATCGCAGTTACTGAAGGTAATATTGCTGCAACTCTCTGTTTGGATAAGTCTGTCAAAACTCCGATTGCGACATCGAACAATCGATTTGGTTTTAAATCATCTTTGACTAAGTTCCACAAACGTTGAACTTCTTCGGTATGCAAACGATCATCCTCAGTCAGAGCTAATACCAACTGTCGCCAGAGATATTTGCCTTCATCAGATAGGAGATATTCTAATCCGAGTTTGGCTGTAGGTAAAACATCAAAATTATGATCATTACGAGCGATCGCAATCAAATTCTCTAAGCGTTGCCATTGGAATTTACCATCTTTGAATAGCACTTCTAATAACCGTCGGCGCAATTGTGGAGATTCGCCTGTCAACAAACGTCTTGCTACGTAGGGATAAGCTACTTCCACAATTTTAAAGTTGGGGTTGAGGCTCAGAGCAATACCTTCTTGAGTCACCAACGAACGAATGATTAAAGCAAACTTGGCGGGAACTCGGAAAGGATAATCATACATCAGTTGCGAGAATTGATCGGTGATGGTTTTGAAGTTGAAATCCCCGACGTTTTTGTTAATTGCATCGCCTAATGTTGCTTCTAGGGCAGGTACAATCGGACAAATATCTGTATCTGGTGTTAAAAATCCCAGTTTGACAAAGTCTACGGCTAAGTCGTTGTAATCTTTGTTAACTAGATGTACCAGTGCATCTACTAAACTTTCTTTAGTAGTTTCATCTAGCTGATCCATCATCCCAAAGTCAATGTAACCCATTCTGCCATCAGGCATGGCAAATAAATTTCCAGGGTGGGGGTCAGCATGAAAGAAACCATATTCTAATAGCTGTTGTAGACCTGAAGTCACGCCAATTTCGATGATCGCCTCCGGATCTAAACCAGCTTCCTTGACTTTTTTAGTGTCGGTGAGCTTAAATCCATTGAGCCACTCTAAAGTTAAAACCCGTGTGGAAGTATAGCGCCAATAAATAGCTGGGACTTTAACATATGGATCATTGCGGAAGTTAGTAGCAAATTTCTCGGCGTTGCGACCTTCATTGAGGTAATCTATTTCCTCAAATAATTTGGTTCCGAACTCATCCACAATCAAACTGAGATCGTGACCAAGATTTAGAGGTAGCCAAGGGGCTAGCCAACCCGCAGCCCATCGCATCAAATAAAGATCGAGGGTAATAACTGGGCGGAGATTTGGACGTTGTACTTTTACTGCTACTTCTTCGCCACTGTGTAAACGACCCCGATAAACTTGACCCAAGCTAGCAGCAGCAACAGGGTTAGGTGATAGTTCGCTGTAGATTTCCTCGACGGAACGACCTAGTTCGGTTTCAATTAGTCGGTAGGCGATCGCATTATCGAAGGCTGGTAACTGATCTTGCAGTTTCACCAGTTCTTCTAGGAAATCTTTACGTATTAAATCCGGTCGTGTTGATAAGGCTTGACCGACTTTAATAAAAGTTGGCCCCAAACGTGTTAGTAACTCACGTAGTTGAGTAGCTCGTTTGAGTTTGTTTTGCTCAATTTGATTTTGCCACTCATCCCACTTCAAACTCAAGATAAATATGGCAAAAGACCAAATAATCCTGAGCGCCCGTCTCCAGGCTAGCCAAGGACGATAGCGGTAAAACTTTGCGATCTCATCAGGATCGTAGCGTCGATTATTTTGTTTAGGGGTTTGCAGGCTCACTCCCTTATTTACCTCTTCATCTAAAATAAGAATTTACTTTCTGTTAACCGGATGTGGTTTCCTTCCAGCTCAACAAATACTTACCTGACTATTTCTCTGTAGCTTTGTAGAATTTAGTCAAGCTTTACTAAAAGTTACTTTGTTATCTTTTATTTTATATTACTACATAAAAGTATATATACTTATTGCTAAAGAGATAAATTTTTGATGTTAGTCATCTCAATAATCTATACAGTATTAATTTTATCGTGTAGTTGAGTCTGTCATCATCAGAAAAAAGCTTGAATTTGCTTACTTTGAGATTAAAATACTTATCAAAAATTTGAGTATAATTTTACACTTACTAACAAAAGAGTGAGTACTTGCACTTATGCGTGAGAAAGATAAAATAAATTGATATTTCCTGATCCCTGAATTTAGGAGGTTAAGGGATCAAAGTTAAACTTATTGCTCTCAAATTAATCTGACTAGCTGTTTGATGAGAATTTCAGCATTTTAAAACTACGAGCGATCGCTTTGATCTTAGGTACGACCATCACAATTGATTTACTGAGCTAAATCATATATTTAAAGTTTTATTTAGAAAGATTACGAATTGAAAACAATAACAATTTTACCTTCGTGTCTTCGTGTCTTGGTGGTTCAAAAGTCCTTTTTTTACCACAAAGACACAAAGACACCAAGAAAAATACATCACTTTAACTTACACCTTGAAAGGGCTAGTCCTAGATCCCCTCTAAAACAATTATTATTCTGTTAGTTTTACACTCATCACTAATTGCTTTATTAAAAACCTGCACTTGTCAGAATCCCTGATCCCCTATCCCCATCTTTACCTTGTCATGTCCATCCATCACACCTGCAATTCCCTGATTGAGACTCTACGCCAACGCAGACAAAAACTCGCTACTCGGATTGATTTTCCAGTAATTCTCTGGTCAGGAAGCAATATTCCCCGCAATTATCCAGCCAATGTCTTTCCTTTCCGAGCTAGCAGTCATTTCCTTTACTTTGCAGGATTACCGCTTGCGAATGCTGCTATTCGCCTCGAAGCAGGTAAGCTGGAACTATTCATTGATGATCCCGCACCTAGTAGCGCTCTATGGCATGGCAAAATGCCCAATCGAGAAGAAATCGCTACTCAAATCGGGGCAGATGCTGCCTATCCCATGGCAGAATTAGAGTCATATTTAGAAGGAGTAGCGACAATTCCTGTCCAAGATCCAGCTAGTTGGACACAACAGTCACAACTCTTGAATAGATGGATTCTACCACGACATCAACTGCAAGGCATTGATTTAGAGTTAGCCCAAGCAATTATCGAGTTACGCCTGACGCACGATCAACAAGCGCTAGCCGAATTACGAAAAGCTGCTGCTGTCACCGTTGAGGCACATAAAGCAGGTATGGCAGCAACACCGAGTGCCAAAATCGAAGCAGAAGTACGTGCAGCGATGGAAAAAGTCATTATTGCCCAGAATATGACTACTGCTTACCAGAGTATTGTGACTGTTCACGGTGAAGTTTTGCATAACGAGCAGTATCACCACTCCCTACAACCAGGTGATTTATTGCTTGCTGATGTTGGTGCTGAAACAGAAATGGGTTGGGCAAGTGATGTTACCCGTACTTGGCCTGTGAGTGGTAAATTTTCATCTACCCAAAGGGATATATATGATATTGTTTTGGCGGCTCATGATGCTTGTATTGCCGAGGTGTATCCTGGTGTAGAGTATCGAGATATTCATCTGTTAGGATGTACTGCGATCGCTCAGGGTTTGGTAGATTTAGGCATTTTGCGAGGAGATGCCGAAAATCTGGTAGAAAGGAATGCTCATTCTTTATTTTTTCCTCACGGTATTGGTCATTTGCTGGGTTTGGATGTCCATGATATGGAAGACTTAGGAGATTTAGCGGGATATGAACCAGGACGAGAAAGAAGCGATCGCTTTGGTTTAAGTTATCTACGTTTAAATCGTCCTTTACAAGCAGGTATGTTAGTAACAATTGAACCTGGGTTTTATCAAGTCCCAGCGATTATCAATAATCAAGAAGTACGTTCTACATACCAATACACTGTTAACTGGGAGCGTTTATCTCAGTTTGCTGATGTACGTGGTATCCGCATTGAAAATGATATTTTAGTTACAAAAAATGGCAGGGAAGTACTAACGGAGGCTTTGCCAACTGATGCTAGTGGAGTAGAGGAATTAGTTTGTAGTAAGCACGCTTAGTGCTTGAATATTTGAGGGCTAGAACCGCTCACTACAAACTTATCCAACCACTAATCATCTTTCTGAACTTGACTTCTCACCCAGTAACGGAACTCCTTAATCAAATCCAAATAATCTTTCTGTCCGACCTGTTCTAAAAAGCGAGAAATTTCCTGAATTGGCAAATTGGGAAATGCTAAACTTTCCTTAACTACCACATATTTGTGCTTTTGTAAGATATTGATGCTAAAAGAATTACCATCATATAGCCAAACTTCTAGTACACCCATACTGGCATAGATTTGCAAACGCTCTTGAGAACCACTGGTGATATCAATCTCCACTACTAAATCTGGTGGTGGATCTTGCTGCAAGTCAATTCTATTTTTACCTTTTACAGCGTTGAGATTGAGAATGTAAAAACTTTCGTCTGGTTCAGCACCAGTCAAATTAGGTCGTTTAAAGGTTGTAGAACCAAGAGGTTCTATCCTAACTGCTAATTCTTCAGCTAGAGTTTCGACAAATCTACCAATAACTTTTTTATAACGCTCATGCTCAGGCGAGGGAACCATAATTTCAAGGTTGCCATAATTATAGGTAAGTCGTAGGCGACGACTAGCACTGAGTTCATTTAATAGTGCTTCGTATGTTTGCCAACTGATACCTGACAAGTGGATAATTTCTTCTGGCGGGATCAGAGTATTGCTAGTCATGGCATTATGATTACTCTCGTCTTTTATTCATCTTCAAACACTGCTCCTCTTAGTTTTAACTCTAGCTTCATTTCCACAGAAAGCCCCTGATTATAACCAAACAGAGCATGATCAACTTTGGCTCGCGTGAATTTCACATTACTCAAATCAGTATTTCTCAAGTCAGCACCTTGAAGATTTGCATCCTCGAAATCGGCATTTCTTAAATCTGTGGGCTTATTTTGATGATTTAAAATTTCCCAAATTAAACGCCATTTATAATCTAATTTTGTTGCTTGGTTGATTTTGACAGATTTTAAGTTTGCACCACTTAAATTAGCTCCATTTAAGTCAGCACCTTCTAAATTTGCATCTTCCAAATTAGCGCCTTCTAAATTAGCATGATCTAATCTGGCACCCACTAGTTGTGTACCATGTAGATTGGCGTTCTTCAAGTTGGCGTTTCTCATTTTGGCGCTACTCAATTGAGCATTTTTCAGAACAGCACAGCTAAGATTGGCGTGATTCAATTTTGCGCTGTTCATATAAGCATTACTCAAGTCTGTATCCACTAATTGAGCATGGTTCAGATTGCCATTCCACAGGTACACACCACTGAGATTAGCATTAGTCAGATTTGCATTTGTGAACCGAGCATCACTCAGGTTAGCACTGCTGAAATTTACGCCTACTAATTGAGCATTGCTCAAGTTGGCAGCGCTAAGATTAGCATGTTGTAGATTCGCATTGCTCAGATCAGCACCTATGAGTTTAACGCTACTGAGATTAGCACTTACTAACTGAGCGATCGCCAGCTTTGTACCGCAAAGATTAGCATCGCTGAGGTTAGCGTGACTGAGGTTGGCACCACTGAGGTTAGCACCACTGAGGTTAGCACCATTTAGGTAAACACTACTAAAGTTAACACCTACTAATTCAGCATTGGTTAAATTAGCAAGAATTAAGCTTATATTTAAATCTTGATCTATCATTTCTTTATTTAAAAATTTTTCAAGTATATTCTTGTTCACATCAAATTCTTGATAAGTCATGCCTTAACACTCCATTGCTTTAATAAAAATCAACTCAAATTAACCTCAAAGGTAACTATGAGTAAAAAAACAAGTATTTTTTATGGGACAAGTCAAAACCCACTAAACTCAAGCTAGTTTAGATTTACTAGTATTTTTTTATAAAACAAAAAATAAAGACTCTGTGTCCCAATTAAATATTAAAACTAGAAAAATTTTTGACAGAATTTATTACTCAACTCAAAAATATGTATGACAAGCCTCTTGGCTCGGCAATTACAAAATGAATTAAGAATAAACTGGTAGGTGCTGACCCAGGATAGCTAGTAGTAATTTTTACCACTTTTTTCGGAAAACTGCCAGATGTCAATAAGGAAATTTTAATTTGTTTCTATGCGATTATGTTATTTTATTTAGCTTGCTTAGTCTAATTTTCACTAAAATCGGAACTCTCTGAGGGCAACACTCGCAGAGCAAAACCACTAAGCTGGTAAATAGTAACTTCAAACTTTACCAGAATTTCTGGTTTAGTAATTTAGAATCGGCTAGAGTCTGTCTCAGGTAAAAGCCGCTAAAATCCTTTAAAGCCCTTTAATGCTTAGTGTGTATAGAGATATTATCACTAGCTAACTACTTGTAAACAAATTTAGTCACTATGTTTGATGCACTTGCTGACCGTTTAGAAGCTGCTTGGAAAAAACTGCGGGGACAGGACAAAATTTCCCAATCTAATATTCAGGATGCTTTACGGGAAGTCCGCCGCGCCTTGTTGGAGGCAGATGTCAATCTCCAGGTAGTTAAAGAGTTTATTAACGAAGTCGAAGCGAAGGCGCAGGGAGCCGAGGTTATTACTGGGGTGCGTCCTGACCAACAGTTCATCAAAATCGTTCACGATGAATTGGTGCAAATTATGGGGGAAACAAATGTACCCCTAGAACAAGCACAAAATCAACCCACGATAGTTTTAATGGCTGGGTTGCAGGGAACTGGTAAAACCACTGCTACCGCTAAACTGGCTTTACACCTCCGCAAAATAGATCGTACTTGTTTGATGGTAGCAACAGACGTATATCGTCCGGCTGCGATCGAGCAATTGGTAACACTGGGTAAACAAATTGACGTACCAGTGTTTGAAATGGGAAGTGATGCTGATCCCGTAGAAATTGCTCGTTTAGGTGTAGAGCGGGGCAGAGCAGAAAATATTGATACTGTAATTATTGATACTGCTGGACGCCTGCAAATAGACGCAGATATGATGGCGGAACTAGCCCAGATCAAAGAAGTCGTCCAACCCCACGAAACTCTCTTGGTTGTGGACGCCATGACTGGTCAAGAAGCAGCTAATCTGACTCGCACTTTTCACGAACAAATTGGTATTACTGGTGCAATTCTTACCAAGCTGGATGGTGATAGTCGTGGAGGGGCAGCGTTATCAGTACGACGCATCTCAGGAGCGCCAATTAAGTTTGTTGGTGTAGGTGAGAAAGTCGAAGCCTTGCAACCATTTTATCCTGAGCGCATGGCTTCACGAATTCTCGGTATGGGTGATGTTCTCACTTTGGTGGAAAAAGCCCAAGAAGAATTTGACTTGGCTGATGCCGAGAAAATGCAAGAGAAAATTCTGTCGGCTAAGTTCGACTTTACCGATTTTCTCAAGCAACTGCGCTTGCTGAAAAACATGGGTTCCTTGGGCGGCATCCTGAAATTAATTCCGGGGATGAACAAACTTAGCAATGATCAGCTGCAACAGGGGGAAACTCAGCTCAAGCGCTGCGAAGCAATGATCAATTCCATGACCCAAGAAGAACGCAAAAATCCAGATTTATTATCTAGTTCGCCTAGTCGGCGACGACGAATTGCGGGTGGAAGTGGTTATAAAGAAGCGGATGTCAGTAAGCTAGTAAGTGACTTCCAAAAAATGCGTTCTCTCATGCAGCAAATGGGTCAAGGTAGCTTTCCTGGTATGCCGGGAATGTTTGGCGGCGGTGGCGGTATGGGCAATCCCCTAGCTGCTGGTGGCAATCGTCCTTCTCCTCCTGGATGGCGGGGTTATAGTGGCGGTGCTAGTACCAAAAAGAAGCCCAAAAAGGACAAAAAAAGGAAAGGCTTTGGTAATTTATAGTCATTGGTCAATGGTCATTGGTAGAGACGCGATTATACTCTTACGAGAAGCCGCTCTTACGAGCGTCTACGCGTCTGTACAATAGTCAATAGTTATTGGTCATTGGCTTTTGACAAATAACAAATGACAAATGACAAAGGACAATTGACCAATAGCAGTTAAGCCTATGCAAGTGCTAAAATTAGCATTCCGGCACTGCAAGTTATGATCCTCTTTGAGAAAGAGGAACTAGCACAAAGTAATGAGCAAATTCAAGCTCTTACAAAAACTGCTCTTGCCAGCGTCGGGTAAAGGAGAAAGAAAAAAGGGAAAATTAATCCCTTTTAAGCATTTCTCTTTCCCCCTGCCCCAAATCCTCATTAATTATCTGCAAACTCGTTGCTAACAATAGGAGAAAAGTCTCTCAATCATGATTAAACTGCGCTTGAAGCGATACGGAAAAAAGCGGGAAGCGAGCTATCGCATAATTGCTATTAACAGCCTTGCTCGCCGCGATGGTCGTCCTCTAGAAGAACTGGGATACTATAACCCCAGAACCGATGAAGTACGACTGGATGTTCCCGGCATCGTCAAGCGACTACAACAAGGTGCTCAACCAAGTGACACCGTGCGTCGCATCCTACAGAAAGCTAATGTCTTTGAACAGGTCAGTGCAAAAGCCGCTTCCTAAATTTGTCACAAAATCCCCAACAGTAAGTCCTGACTACGTTGGGTTAGTACGTTTTTTGATGCAGCCGTTTTTAGAATTTCCTGAGTCTTTGAGCGTCGATTGTGAAATGTATCACACTCGTAAGCGAGCTTGGATTCGCATCGCTTTTGAAAGCACAGACAAAGGTAAAGTGTTTGGTCGCGGAGGACGTAATATCCAGGCAATTCGTACAGTCATCGCTGCTGCTGCTGAAGCTGCTGGTCACTCAGTATACTTAGATATCTATGGCAGTAATGGTGTTGGTCGAGAGAGCGCTGCTTTTGAAGATGAGGGAGAAGAGCGATTGCCTCCTAAATCAAGAGAAAGACGCGTTAACGGAAGCCGTCCTGTAATCAAATCTCGTTCCCGTTAGGTCTTAACTAGAGAAAAAATGGGGTTAACAATCAACAAAATGGTTGTGTTTTTTTACTCCTTTATTAGGAGTAACCCCCTCACTTAATACGATCATTGATTCAAGATAAGACTTTGCCGCCAGTAAAAACCAGTTAAATATTACTTGCGGTTTGTTTATAGAGTAAGTGACTCAGATAATCTCTGTAAGGAGGTGAAACTAAAGAGTGGCTGAAGTCCGTTTAGGTGAAAACGAGTCGATTGACTCGGCACTAAGACGCTTTAAAAAGAAAATTCAAAAGGCTGGTATTTTATCTGAAGTCAAGCGCCGAGAAAGATACGAAAAACCTAGTCTGCGCCGCAAGCGCAAAGAGGAGGCTGCACGTAAAGGTAGTCGTTACTAAGATCAAATACTTTCAATAGTTGTTGTAGTCAAACCTAGAAAAAATAGAGAGGCTTGACGTTCCCACCCCTAAAGACCCCTAAACAGGGGTGGGATTTTGTATAAATTGCAAATGATTTTTTATTGGTTAAAAATAAAAGACTTAATTCCAAATTCCCAATTAGAACAATAATTTATGTCAATCTTAAGATATTAATCATACAGTACATACTATGGCAGATGCCTTAACAATTGAACTGCCGAACATCGCAAGTGCAATCACTCTAGCTGGACAAGGAGAAGATAATCTCAAAATTCTTTCCAAGCAAACAGGTGCTAAACTCGTGCTGCGAGGACAGGAACTACACATTTCTGGGACAGACAAACAAGTTGATTTAGCTAGTCGATTAGTGCGATCGCTTGAATATCTGTGGAGCAAAGGTAATATTGTTTCTAGTGCTGATATTCTCACAGCTCGTCAAGCTTTAGACACCCATCGAGAAGATGAACTGCAAGACTTACAAAAAGATGTCTTAGCTAAAACTCGGCGAGGCGAAGAAGTCCGGGCCAAAACATTTCGGCAAAAACAATATATCCAAGCCCTACACAAAAATGACATGATTTTCTGTACCGGGCCTGCTGGTACGGGTAAAACTTTTTTGGCGGTTGTTGTAGCAGTACAGGCGCTTCTTGCTAACCAATATGAAAAACTGATTCTCACTCGTCCTGCTGTTGAAGCAGGTGAAAAACTCGGTTTTTTGCCCGGAGATTTGCAACAAAAAGTTAATCCTTATCTCCGTCCACTTTATGATGCGATTAATGAATTTATCGATCCAGAGAAGGTACCATCATTGATGGAAAGAGGTGTGATTGAAGTTGCTCCCCTAGCTTACATGCGGGGACGTACACTCAATAATGCCTTTGTGATTGTGGATGAAGCCCAAAATACGACAGCTTCCCAGATGAAAATGGTGTTGACCCGCTTGGGTTTCAACTCCCGGATGGTGGTAACTGGTGACATCACACAAATCGATTTACCATTACATCAAGAATCTGGATTGACAGTGGCGATCAAGATTTTGAGACATGTTGAAGGAATTGCTTTTTGTGAATTTAGCCAAAAAGATGTTGTGCGCCATTCCCTAGTTCAACGTATTGTTAATGCATACGAACAGTATGAAAAATAGTCAATGGGCGTTGGGCATTGGGCATTGTGGGCATTAGGCATGGTCGTTAGTTTATGTCCTTGTTTCCTATTCCCCGTTCCCTGTTAAGAGTTGCCTGTTAAGAGTTCCCTATCCACTGACAAATGACAAAGAACAAATGACAAAGAACAAAGGACAAATGACCAATACATTAAAAGAATTTTTGGAAGCTTGCGAAACTTTGGGGACTTTGCGTTTAATTGTCACTAGTAGCGCCGCAGTATTAGAAGCACGGGGCAAAATCGAAAAGCTATTTTATGCAGAGTTACCTAAGGGTAAATACGCAAATATGCATACAGAAGGTTTTGAATTTCACTTAAATATGGACAAAATAACTCAAGTGAAATTTGAAACAGGTGAAGCAAAGCGTGGTAATTTCACGACATACGCTATCCGGTTACTTGACGAGAAACAGGAATCTGCTTTGAGTTTATTTTTACAATGGGGTAAACCAGGTGAGTATGAACCAGGACAAGTGGAAGCTTGGCACACTCTTCGGGAAAAATATGGAGAAGTTTGGCAGCCTATACCGTTAGCTGAAATTAGTTAGTGGTAGTTGGTTGTTGTGCGTAAGATTTTTATTCAGGTGATTTGCGAAAAATAATTTTACCAATGAGTAGGGCGTAAGGATTTGCGCTCCTACGAATTGATTTTTTGCAAATCTCCTAGATATTGCTCCTTAAATACCCAATTAGATTGTCTAGAAATGAGGTAACTATTTTAAGCATTTCTGGTTCTGTGGATTTTTTATTTCCCGAACCAGGAGAATTTACCAATCTACAATCTAAAGGGAAGTTACTAGTTTCTGGAGTAGATTTGACAAAGGGAACTTCTTCTATCAAGCAAGCTATTTTCAGCCGAAAAGCTGCTTGTTGAACAATAATTATTGGTTGATTGAGTTGATTGGCGATCGCACCTAAAGAAATAGTACCATTAGCAAATTCCCAAATTTGCCACTCCAAGGCATGTAAACGAATTTCTGGTTTAGTTTGAGTCATACTATGTATGGCAGAATTAGGATCTGGGAGAGCTTCAGCCAGGGTTTTCCAATTTTTCAGATTTCTCAGAGCCATCAAAGCCACTTCAATTGCTCTCAAGCTCAACCCTGTCATTTCTTGATTTGGTATGGGTGCTTTGCTATCAAGTTTAAACACACCTTTTTGAATTTCAAAAAGCTCTCGAATTAGCTGTATTTGGCTGGCAAATAATAAATTCAGTTGTTCAGCATTCAATATTCCTGCTGTTTTGAGGTTCAAACCAAGGGGTTTTTCTTTTCCTGGTGTCAGCAAAAATTTTTCTGTAAGTTGTGGCTGCACCCATTTCCGTTCGCTGATTTTAGTGATTAAACCTTGCCCATCTAAAGAATTTGACACAGCGACGATACGCCCCTGCCGAAACCAAATAAAGTAGTATTGGGATTTTGCTTGGCTAGCATTACCATCTAATAATCTACGAACAGTTAAACAACCAGATTTTCTTCCTTGGTCTATGATTTGAAACAGTTCAGCCAAAGAAAAATCTGTTAAAGAACTAGATAAGCTCATTAATTCAATTATTCTAAAATAGTTATTTTTCCTAACTTGCACCCACTAGATAATCTTCGCAGCAAATTTTTTACTTGCTTTTTTCAAAGCTAGACTTTATTTTTTTTGCATTAAGTTTAGAAGAATTATATAACTTAATTCCTCAACAATCTAAATGTTTATTTACAAATTTGTATAAACTTTGATTTTTCTTTATTTTATAGCGATATGTGAAGTCACTATAATGTTTGCTGCTTGATATTTTGCATATATAGCAATCCGTGTAGGAGTTGTGAAAATTAAGAGAGCCAGATCCCCCACAATTTATGCAAAGTCGGGGATGTTTTTGTTCACAAATGATTTAGGATTCTTAAACTTTATTTTTTAAATACCCAACTAGATTGTGCAAAAACGAAGTACTGAGCGTAGTCATTTCTGATTCTGTGGATTTTTGACTTAGTAAAATAGAGGAGTCTACGTTGTTAACATCTAGAGGGTAATCATTCAATTCTGGAATAGATGTATCAAGAGGAATTTCTTCGATTAAACCAGCTATTTTCAGCCGGAAAGCTGCTTGCTGAACTAAGCTTGTTGGTTGATTCAGGTGATTGGCGATCGCACCTAAAGATATAGTACCATTGGCAAATTCCCATAATTGCCACTCTAAAGCTTTTAAGTGAAGATCGGGTTTGTTTTGGGTAATGCTACATATCGCCGAATTAGTATCTGGGAGAACATCAGCTAAAATATCCCAGTTTTTTAGCGTTCTCAGAGCCATCAGAGCAACTTCAATGGCGCTTAAACTTAACCCTGTCATTTCTTTCCCAGGTATAGTTGCTTTGCTATCCAGTCTGAATACACCCTTTTGAATTTCAAAAAGCTCTCGAATTTGCCGTAGTTGGTTGGCAAAGAGTAAATTTAATTGTTCAGCATTTAATACTCCTGCTGTTTTGAGATGTAAACCAAAAGGTATAGTTGCTGGTGTGATCGCATAATATTCATCTATTATTTGCGGCTTTACCCACTTGCGTTGCTTTATTTGATTCATTAAACCTTCGCTGTTTAAACAATTTGCCGCAGCAACAATACATCCTTTTCGGAACCAAATAAAGTAATATCGAGATTGACCTGCTGAAGCAGGATCATATAGTAAATTACAAACAATTAAACAACCAGATTTTCTTCCTTGGTCTACGAGCTGAAACAATTCAGCCAAGGAAAAATCTGTTAAGAAACTATGTAGACTCATTGTTTCAAATATTATAAAAAGCTATTTTTCAAACTTGCACCCTGATAATTCATGTCTGTGCTTGCGGCAAGTTTTATACATACCTTTTGAATTTTACTTATGATTAAGCTTTCGCAGCCAGAGAAGTTATATGTAAACTGTATAGCTAAAATTTGGATTTTTTGCTTAATTTTATTAACAAATAAGAAATTTTTCTTAATTTAAATGAGAGTATTAATCTTAAGGCTATGTGGAGAATGCACCCTGTAATTTATTGTTCTAAACACAGGTAGGAGTTTTTGCAAGCCACTAATCAATAGTTAAATCAATCAGATAGCATGGTGTTTATATAGAATTACATTGAGCGTGCGCCAGTAGCAATTAAACGCCTAAACAAACCTTGAGTCCAACCAGTTTCTCTGAGAACAGCATCTGATGATACCTCTACATAAGCTTGCTCAATAAATGCTAAATCAATCATGCAAATGCGACTGAGTGCATCTTTGAGTTCTGGAGTTTGACCATCAATTTGTAGGCGTTTTTCTACTTGGTGAATTACTGTCGCCATTGCTGGAACAACGTGTTGAGGTCCAATACCAATACGGACGTGAACTAAACCGATTTTCCAACGGCGATCGGCGTAAGCTTGACCCCAATCATCCATACCTGTAAACATTTCGTGAAACCATTCAATGAAAGTTTCACGCAAGCGATGGATACGCCCGCTTCCATCATGTAAAATTGCATTCATTTCTAGATCACGCCCCAAATAGGCATAAAAATGGTCAGCCATTTCGGGAGCAACTTGTAAACCCCAATCAGCTTGGGACTTCAGTATGGCTTTGTCTTCATCTGTCAAGCCTACACGCTGTTCTAGCGTAGACAAAAAGGCTAGTGTTTCTAAAGGCATGATTGACTTCTCCTTATATGAGACTGTTTTTTGTTCCTAGTCAGGCTAACAGAGGCGCAATTCTAGAAACAGCACGTTTAACTTCTAGGAACAGTAAGCCTTGTTTGACACCTGCACTAGCCAGTACTAATAAAACTGCATCACTACCACAAGCAACTAACACGCCGTAGCCTTTTTCTCCTTCTACAACAATACGCTCTACATTCCCACGAACCAGTTCGCGACCGATACGTTCACCTAACGACAGCATAGATGCAGACATAGCAGCAGTCCGTTCTTCATCCATCCCACCTGGTAACACAGAGGCCAAAGCCAAGCCATCTGGACTTACTAAAGCCGCACCTTGAATATCAGAGGTTCCAGACACGAAGTTTTGCAATTCGTCTTGCAGCATTGAGACGTTAATCATAAATTTGTCCTCCACAATCTTTGGTACAGATGTATGAGCTTGATCAGAAGTTGTTGGTAACAGATTGTCTACCGTTACTACGGGTAACGATTGTGCTGTATCTTCCGCAATTGTTTCTTCTGGTGAATGTGTTTTTGTTGACAAATGTGATGTTTCTGTTGACACAGAGGGTATTTTTTGAACATCCCTAGTCAATCGCTTTAGTAAGTAGCCCAGAAGCATAACGGTTAAACAGCAGGCTATGAATAGCGTGATGAATCGCATTATTGGGCGTCAATAGCTGACTCCAAGACTTTAGATAGCTCAATATAAGTAACAAGGAAAATCACGTACAACAGGATAAAAATATTGTTACATGTTTTAACTTTTACATTCTGTCTGAGAGTTTGTTTACACAAGAGAATGCCATTTAATCGCTAAAATACTGGTAATATTTGGTAATTTCTTCGATCAATGCAATTAAACTTTCTTTGACAGAAGTCGGTTCTGTCGCATTTACAGAAATGATTGGTAGCCTGTTATTTGCATCCAATAGTCCCAAAGCTAATGCGATATCTTCCATGTCCCAAGCATCAGGACAATCAGTATGAGTTAGCCCAATTAAACACGGTATTTTTACCCGATGCTTCATAAATTGCAGAATTTTTCGACTATAGCGCAGGTGTTCTGGACGGTGTGTATCTATTAGTAAAATGTAGGCATGGGCTTTTTGAATTAAGATATCCCACATAAAATCAAATCGCGCCTGTCCTGGCGTGCCATAAAGATGTAGTGACTGATTAGGTGCAATAGTTAATCGCCCGAAATCTAATGCAACTGTAGTTTTTTCTTTCAGGAGTGCGATTTCATCAGTTGCTTTTCTATCGGTATCTACCGTTTCAATTTCACTGATGGTACGAATAAAGCTGGTTTTACCTGCACCTACGCCTCCAGTGATCACAATGCGTAGGATCTCCATCAATTATTACTCCTCAAAAAGCCAACTATATTTTGTAGAAATAAAGTACTGATCTTGATGGTTGTCTCGACTGGAGATTTGACTGCTTTAGAAGAATTAACTAAGTTTAAATCTACAGGATAATTACTCAATTCTGGTGTTGATTCGTTTAAGGGAACTTCTTCGATTAAACAAGCCAACATCAGCCGAAAAGCTGCTTGTTGAACTAAAGCTATTGGTTGATTGAGTTGATTGGCGATCGCACTTAAGCTCATGCTACCATTGGCAAATTCCCATACCTGCCACTCCAAAGCATGTAAATGAATTTGTGGTTTTCCTTGAGCAATGCTGTGTATAGCCGAATTGGGATCTGGGAGTGCATCAGCTAATATTTTCCAGCTTTTTAGTGTTCTTAAAGCCACCAGAGCTATTTCTATTGCTCTGAGACTTAATCCTGTCATTTCTTTAACAGGTAACGGTGCTTTGCTGTCAAGTTTAAATACACCTGTTTGAATTTCAAACAACTGTCGTACTTGATGCATTTGACTAGCAAATAATAAATTTAATTGCTCGGTGTTGAGTAAACCTTCAGCTTTTAGAAATAAACCAAGGGGTTTTTCTGAAGAAAATATTTGACAATATTTTTCTATAAGTTGCTGGCTTACCCAACTTCGTTGAGCAATTTTGTGGACTAAACCCTGACCATTTAAGCGATGTGCTGCCGCAACTACACGTCCTTGTCGAAACCAAATATAATAATATTGCGATTTAGAATCAGGAGTGTGAATATCTGGTAGAGTACATACACTTAAACAACCGGATTTTCTGCCTTGGTCAATCAGTTGAAACAATTCAGCTAAAGAAAAATCCGTGAAAGAACTAGATAGGTTCATTAGCTCATCCAAGCATAAATAAAGTAATCAATGAAGATTACACCCTAATAACTTATTGAATATTCTGCCAGTTTTAAATTATTACTCTTCAATCAGGTCAAATATTTACAAATCTAAGCCATTAAACAAATTTAGATTTATTCAATCAGAACTGGCATTGAAATTTACAAGTGTCAATTAATATTCACATAAACCACGTCTACTTTGAGAACTGTAGTTTTGTAGGTTGAGTGTAGCGACAGCGAAACCCAACATTATAGTCTGGTTAATGTTGGGTTACACTCCGTTCCACCCAACCTACATAATGTCCTTTTTGAAAAACTCCTCTTTTCAAGATGGACGAGGTTTA
>NZ_JBHFLM010000132.1:0-36285 GCF_041928655.1 Pelatocladus sp. BLCC-F211
TAGTACTGATTTTCGCAGGGTTTGTTGTTCTTCTTGTTCTTGTGCTTCTTGATATTCTGCGATCGCTTGAGTATCTACTAAGTTTACCCGGTTATCGCTGTCATCAGTGAGGATCTCTTCTGAGACTAGTCTCACCATATCGCCACCAGGGACTTGGGTTAAGCCACCACGCTGGGTACGACGTAAATAATTGACAAATCGATAAACTAGCAGAGGTTGATTACGTACTGGTCGCAGGCAATATTCCTCTACACTGGCAAATAGCAAGGCGCTGCGTAAGCGCGGATCGGTGGTAAATTCCGAGATAAAAGCCATTTGCTGTTGCATGTAGTTATCGCTTTGCAACAGTTCTTGAATGACTTCTTGTAAGACATCCAAAACTGAACGTTGGCGATCGCGACTCAGAGCCACCCATGTCTGAATTTTATTTCGTAATGTGACTAGACTTCCCAAGCGAGTCAGTAAATTCTTATAAGCAGCTTCTCGTCCTTTACCCAAATAACGCTGATTTAAAATCTTCCAGCGATATTCCATTGCTTGTTTGAGAATATCTGATTGTTTTGGATCTTCAAATCGCTGTTGATTGCTGCCTAATAGCCAGCGAACTATACTTTCTTTACTAGCTGTGGGTTGTTCTGGACACTCAACTTCCAGTCTTTTATGCCAAAACTGTGCTACCTTATCCGCTTCAGAAGCCATAGTGAGATTGCGCTCCCCGAAACCCTGTTTTAAAGTTTGCTGCATCACAACCTCCATTTTTCACCTCACTCAACTTTTTGACTGATAGTTGCTCCCAATAGCATGATGTCCTGATTGAACATCTACGTGGTTCTACCTTTATTACGTTTTGCCTCACTGGTTTTATGCAGTTACTTCTGCTTTTTCATAATATTTTCATTTTCATATTCTCGGAAATCCTGCTCTTTTAGCAATTTCCCCCGTCACTCGAATATTTAATTTTTGTAAACTCAACTGATTTCTCAACTCAGACATCATGCTGATAAACGCTTATCTAAAGACTGGAATTCAGCCTTCTTTAGCCTTCTTTACCATTGGCAACTATATTTGCTCTAATGCCTAGACGTCGTTTTTGCTCATTTAGTTTCACTCCTGTGGGTATACTCTAGTATTTTTAAGGTATGAAAAATTTTACTTTACCGAAAAACCACAAAATACGTATTTTAAGTAACATATTATCTAGTAAAAATACATAAACACAGCCATCCGATTTTGGATTGAGGATTGATTCCACGGATAAATCCGCTTTCTTATACCATCAAGGGATTATCGCTAAAAGCAGCATGAATTGTCGCTCAAAATAATTTGAGAGAAAATACCATACAAAATTATTCTCAAAAAGCGATTAAAAGTTTCATAGTACCCTTTAGGGTACTTTTAATAGAATGGTAAAAACTTAAAACTACTGAATGTCTTTATAAAAATTTTGAACTTTTGTAGCGGTACATAGAACTATGCATTAACCATAAAATTAGTCAACAGTAACCAGAACTTGGACTGTAGACTGTTGACTCTAGATGTTGAACTGTAAAAAACCCCACCGTATATCAGTAGAAGTTGCTTTACATCTATAGCATTGGTGTTTTCTTACCTGATTAAAGATTACTACGTCTAGATATTATGGGATTTTCCACAGCTAATCTATACTGCTCGACTTCTTCTGTGTAGCCTATTGGTAGAACAGCTTCCACGTTTTCGTGAGGGCGAGGGATAATGACCCAGGTTTCTAGGACACCGCCGTAAACGTTCTCTACTGCTTCTACACCAGCAGCGATCGCAGTTTTCACTTCTTGAATATCACCTCGCACATTCACAGTAAAGCGAGCACTACCAGCTCTTATATAACCTACGAGGGTGACTCGACCTGCTTTCACCATCGCATCTGCCGCAGCTAATACGGCAGGAAAACCCTTAGTTTCAATTGATCCAACTGCCTGTAGTGGCATTGGTTGTCTCCTATATCAGTAAAAGTATGTGGCGCTACCAATTAATTGTACGAAGGTTCATACATTTCTTATAGAGTTAAATCTATCATCTTTATTGTTCCAACTAATAAGTAAACTGGATAATTTGGGAGCTTATTCAGAAAATACGAAATGGCTCTGATTTTCTAGTGAAATGTATGGGTAGAACAGATTCTACATTCTCTGGTGGGTTGGGAACAATATAGTGAGTAATTAGTTGACCACCATCACCTTGAGCCTGATTGCAGGCTTCTATACCTGCTGCGACTGCTCTTTTTACTTCAGCAACCTGTCCTCGCACCGCGACTAGAAAACGAGCGCTTTCTGCTAAACCATAGTATACAAGGGTAACTTCAGCAGTTTTGACCATTGCGTCTGCTGCTGCTAATACAGGGGGAAAACCTAAAGTTTCGATCACTCCAACCGCTAATGGCATGGCTCGACTCTCCAAAAGTTTGGGCAGATGTGATATTTATTCTACGATGTTGGGGGAGTTGGGAAGATAAGGGGACAAGGGAGTGTGGGGAGAATTATTTAACAAGTCTTTTCCCAATGACCAATGACCAACAACAGTTGTAGTTTTCTTATGATATGTTTATGAATTGTAATGAAGTTTATGACTGGAGACTAAAAAATTAAGCAGATTCTTTCCTGGTTCCCAGTCTCCAGTCTGCGATCGCTTGTTATTTGACATGAATTGGAGGTGGAGATGATTCAGTCTGAGTCCCAATCAGGGATTGAAATTGCTGCAATTAGGCAACTTACAGAATCTACCTCTATTACTCTGGCTGAAAGTATTAAACAGATAGCGATCGCCACTCCTTTTAGTTCCCAACCAATTCTCACAACTTATGTGCAAAGTGGTACTGGTGGGACGCCGTTGCTATTAATTCACGGCTTTGATAGTTCTGTGTTGGAATATCGCCGTTTGTTTCCATTATTGGCAGAAAAACATCAAACTTGGGCAGTAGATTTGTTAGGTTTTGGGTTTACAGATCGACCCACAGGAATCAAGTTTAGTACAGCAGAAATAAAAACTCATCTTTATCATTTCTGGAAAACCTTGATTGACCAACCGATAATTTTGGTTGGTGCTTCCATGGGTGGTGCGGCAGCGATTGACTTTACACTCACCTATCCCGAAATAGTCAAAAAATTAGTGTTAATTGATAGTGCTGGTTTGATAGGTGGTTCACCATTAGCTAAATATATGTTTCCGCCCTTAGATTATTTAGCTGCTCAATTTTTGCGTAATCCTAAAGTACGTCAAAGTATTAGTCGTGCTGCCTATAAAAATAAAAGCCTAGCTACCATAGATGCTCAGTTATGTACAGCTTTACATTTAGAATGTTCCAATTGGCAACAAGCTTTAATCGCCTTTACTAAAAGTGGTGGTTACACTGCTTTTCGGTTTAAAAAATTGGGAGAAATTCAGCCTCCAACCCTAATTTTATGGGGTGATTCTGATCGAATTTTAGGTACTAAAGATGCTCAAAGATTTAACAGGGCGATTCCTAATAGTAAGTTAATTTGGATTCAAGATTGCGGTCATATCCCTCATTTAGAGCAGCCGCAAGCTACTGCACAGCATATTTTAGAATTTAGTAGTTAAATCTAAGTAAATCTTGACTGGAACTTGTAGATTAATAATGTCTTTTAGCGCCTACCCAAAGATAGGCGTGAAAGCACAAAAATCTTGATTACTAAGCTTATTAGATTGATGATTTCTAATCCTATTTCAGAGAAATTGGATATACCCAATCGCGATAATTAGGATCTCTATTTTCTGTAATTGCTGTTAATTTATCTCGGAGTTTTTCAGCAATTGGTCGATGTTCTGACAAGTAATAATTCTCAATTCTTTTGACTGGTACAATTTTAGCTGCTGTACCACATAAAAATACTTCATCAGCAATCAAAAGCTCAGATTTATCTACAGGACGTTCTACTACTGGAATACCAAAATCTTCGGCTAATTTGATCACACTATCTCGTGTAATTCCCTCTAAAATATCCTGTTCAAAGCCAGGGGTAATAATTTTACCATTTCTCACAATAAAAATATTCATACCAGAGGCTTCACTAACTTTCCCCTGGGAATTCATTAAAATTGCTTCGTCAAAACCAGATTCAACTGCTTCGGTTTTGGCGAGGGAAGAAGTAATGTAAGCTGCGCTAATTTTCCCTCGTAATGGGAAGCTAATATCTTCTTGTCTACACCACGAACTAATTCGACAACTAACTCCTTCAGGTGATAAATAATCTCCTAATTCTAATCCATAAATAGCGAAGCTTCTATCTATATTATGTAATCTGGGAGCAATACCTAAATCAGAAGTGAAGACAAAGGGACGAATATAGAAAGAATTGGTAGGTTGATTCTTTTGAACAAATTCGACTATACCTGTTTTAATTTTTTCGGCTGAGATATCATAGTGTAGGAATTTGGCACTTTGACTTAATCTTTGACAGTGACGATCTAATCTAAATAACAAAATTTGTGCGGAGTTTTCAGGATCGGGAATACCACGCATTCCACCAAAAGCAAGAGTTCCATAATGTAAAGCGTGAGTCGCAATAGAAATAGTTGCTTCTTGAAAAGGTACTAATTTATCTTGAAAGTAAGCAAAAGGTAAGAAATTGTACATAACAAATTTTCCTGTCGTCTTCAACTATAGCAATCCCAGTTGGACTAAAAAAATACTTGGTCTTAGAGTATACTTTAAAACTAAGATTTTATTCAGCCTGGTGATTATAAAGATATTCTAAATATATTGTTGGTGAATTAATAACCTACAATTTTTGTAGGGTGCGTTAACAACGTAACGCACCATTCAGGATATTGTTGGTGCGTTGCGCTAGCGCTAACACACCCTACCGAGTCAAGATTTTGTATTTTATTTAATCAAGTAACCACATTTGATTAGAGTTATCTGCTGGTTCGGTAGGTGGTTGAGGTGGTATTCTTTGTGCTGTGGGTGCGTGGTGTGATTTTCTATAGGTTAATGCTTTGGGTATTTCTTTTTCTTTTTTAGGTTTATTTAAATTATTAATCTCTTCTGTCAGCTGGGAATTAGCTTGTGCAAGTTGTACAGCAGCTTGCTTGGCTTCTTCTAGGTTTTTTGTGAGACGTTCCACTAGTTTATCTTTTTCAGATAAGGCTGATTGCAAGTCACTAATTTCTGTTTGCAGATTTTTTTGATTTTGCTGTGTTTCTTCTAAAGAAGTCTGCAACTGTTTGATAGCTGTATTTTTTTCAGACAAAGTTGATTGTAATTCACTCAGTTGTTGTCGGAAGTTTTCTTCGTTTTGGCGTGTCTCTTCTAAAGATGTTTCCAATTGTTTGATAGTAGCTTCTGAATCAGTTTTAGTTGGAGTTGCGCGTTTATTTTTAGCAGCAGATTCTTCTGTGGTTGGGTTAGTTTCCTCTGGTACTTCCTCAGCAGCAACATCAATTACTGGTTCTACTTCTGGTGATGATATTTTATGTGCTTCTTCTTGTAATACATCGGCAACACGTTTTCTAGTAGCCATGATTTCTATTTTCTCCAGTCACGTTGTAATTCTTCAGCTACGCGGTGGTAGTCTGAATGTGCCTCATTTGCATTTTTACCTCGCCATTTAGTAATCGCCACACCCTCTAGTGCTGCTCGTTCGTGAGCTTTGTAAGTACGGATAAAAGCATTACAAACTGGAATTCCCAATTGTATGAGTGTATTTTGTGCTTCCAATGCTTCCCCCAAACTACGGGTATCTACTTTAGTCAGAAGCACGCGATGGGCAATTCCCGCAGGTATGACTGCGTCTCTAACTGTATCAATTAGAACAGCTAAATCCATCGGTGCTGGCGGTGTGGGCAAAACTAAATAGTCTGCGATCGCAACTACCGCTTTCAAGCTTGTAGACTGTAACGCTGGAGGTGTATCGACCACCACTAAATCGTATCCTTCTATCTTACGCAGACGAGCTAAGTTTTGGGGGTCTGTCGCCTGAGATAGATCAAATCCCATACCGTTTTGACTACGCCTATACCACCAACTAGCAGATCCTTGAACATCTGCATCTACTAGAAGAACTTTTTGTGCTTCTGCAAAAGTTGCAGCTAGGTTGACTGAGGTGGTTGTTTTCCCAACTCCCCCTTTACCGTTGAGGATAGCGATAATTCTAGGCACAGATTAATTTTAAGATGCTCTCTTCACCGACTATACCGCGTTGTGTGACATCAAGAGTAGACTGCTTTGAAAATGAGGATTGGGGATTGGGGAAGAGAAATTGTCACAATAGATGAGAAGTGCTGGATAAAAAAGTAGAAAAAGTAGATAAAAAAGTAGCTATGACAGTAACTCAAAATTTCCCAGTTAGCCCCAACATACCCCAATTACAGCGACGACTGAAATTACTTTTTCAGCCAGTCAAATATGTTGAAGATTTTGCCAAAGTTTATGGAGACAATTTTACTCTGTGGGGTAAGAACAAAAATAATCCTCCCCTAATCTACTTCAGTCAACCCGAAGCACTAGAGCAGATTTTTACCGCCAATCCTAGCCATTTTGAAGTAGGCAGAGGAAATCGAGTATTAAGATTTATGTTTGGTGATTACTCTGTACTTTTACAAGATGGCGATCGCCACCAGCGCCAACGTCAACTCTTAGCACCTCCTTTTCACGGCGATCGGATGCGTGCTTATGGTGAAACTATCCGGGAAATTGCTCAACAGGTAAGTAATAAATGGCAAGTTGGTAAACCGTTTGATATCCGCGCTTCTATGCAAGAAATCACCTTGCGGGTAATTTTACGGGTAGTGTTTGGTTTGGAAGAAGGACAGCATTTAGAAGAACTCCAGCAATTGGTTTCTGCTTTTTTGGAATTTGTTAGCGCTCCCTTAATGTCAGCTGGTTTCTTTTTTCCGTTTCTGCAAAAAGATTATGGCTCATGGAGTCCTTGGGCAATAATGCAAAGGCGCAAACAACAAATTGATGAGATAATTTATGCTTTAATTCGCCAACGTCGGACAGAATCTATTCAAAATCGCCAAGATATCTTAAGTTTATTGATGTCTGCGCGTGATACCGACGGAAAAGCGATGTCAGACGAAGAGTTACACGATGAATTGATGACGCTGTTAATTGCAGGTCATGAAACCACTGCTTCGGCTTTGACTTGGGCTTTTTACTGGCTTGACTATTTACCAGAAGTACGAACAAAATTACTGCAAGAATTAGACACTCTAGGAGATCAGCCAGAACCAAATGCGATCGCCAAGCTACCCTATCTCACAGCAGTCTGTCAAGAAACTTTACGAATTTACCCAATTGTCATGACTGCTTTCTTTCGGGTTGTCAAATCTCCTATTGAAATTATCGGTTATAAATTGCCAGTGGGTACGGTTATTGTTCCGAGTATTTACATGGCGCATCATCGCGAACAAGTCTACCCACAGCCAAAGCAATTTAAACCAGAACGCTTTTTAGAAAGACAATTTTCCCCCTATGAATTTTTACCCTTCGGTGGTGGAAATCGTCGCTGCGTAGGTATGGCGTTTGCAATGTATGAAATGAAATTAGTACTAGCAACTATTGTGTCTCAGTATCAAGTTTCTTTAGTTAATAAACGTCCAGTGCGTCCAGTACGTCGGGGTCTAACTGTAGCCACACCTGCGGGAATGCGGATGATTGCAACGTCACAGGTAAAGGTGTAAACACAGGCGATTCTAAATTGACCTACATTACGAATGTATCGACCTACATTGCGAATGTATCGACTTACATTACGAATGTATCGACCTACATTGCGAATGTATCGACCTACATTACGAATGTATCGACCTACATTGCAAATGTATCGACTTACATTACGAATGTATCGACCTACATTGCGAATGTATCGACCTACATTACGAATGTATCGACCTACATTGCAAATGTATCGACTTACATTGCGAATGTATCGACTTACATTACGAATGTATCGACTTACATTACGAATGCAGCCGTCTGTACGGTTTATTTAAGAACATCTTTATATTGATTGATCGTGCGATCGCGTCCCAGAATAGCCTTAAAAAGAAGTCGAAAGTTGCTGTAAAGAAAATTGTGTTGTATCACCAGTTCAATTCCCAGAAGCAAGTTTTGATCTATTCTGGAGTAGAAATAATCCAAAAAGCGCGGTGAATCATGGTTGTGAAGTTGCAGCGACCAATATTAGTAGGAGGACTAGGACTATCGTTCTCCCTGTGGATTTTAGAGAGTTGGCACGATTCGATTGTGCAACTGGGAGAATATAGTGTCCTCAGTTTGTTATTGGTGGGCGGTGGTTTGTTGTTGTTAAAGCAAAATCGCAGTAAACAGGATTCGCATATACTCGATAGTTTACCTGTGGATCGAGAAACCGTAGAAAGTGCGATCGCAAAAACTGAAACTGTAATTAATCATCTTGCAGGTGAAGCTGAAAATGATGTAGAGACGTTACATGTAACATCTCTACTGCGAGAAAAAATTCCTCAACTTTATACCGAGTTAGATAGAAAAGAAATTCATCTAGCTGTGACTGGTGGTAAGTCGGTGGGTAAAACCACCTTAATTCAAGTATTAACATCTAACTGGCGTCCAGGAATAGGACGTCAAATTTGTCTGCAAGAGATAGCGCCTTTGTTTGTAGAAGCAGGCGAAAATTCAGATGCAGCTGCATTAGCACAAGCAAAAGCAACTGATTTCATTCTGTTCCTGACAAACGGGGATTTGACAGATACAGAATATCAAACCATCCAGCAACTACAAGCAGAAAAACACCGCCTGATGCTGGTTTTCAATAAACAAGATCAATATTTGGCAGATGAACGCGCTAGTATATTGCTGGCTTTAAAACAGCGAATGCAGGAGAACATAGTAGCGATTTCAACTTCTCCCCTTCCTGTGAAAGTCCGCAAGCACAATGATGATGGTTCTGTGCAAGAGTGGATGGAACAACCAGCGCCAGACATAGAACAACTAACACAGCAACTAGGTGAAACTTTAGCACAGCAAGGACAGCAGCTGGTATGGGCGACTACGATGAGAAAAGCGCTGTTGCTCAAAGCTGAAGCTAAAAACTGGTTAAATGGGGTAAGATGCGATCGCGCTAACCCAGTGATTGAACAATATCAGTGGATAGCTGCTGCTGCTGCTTTTGCTAACCCTGTTCCCGCTTTGGATATTTTGGCGACTGCGGCAATAAATGCCCAAATGATTGTAGATTTAGGTAATATCTATCAGCAGAAATTCTCTCTCGAACAGGCGAAAACCGTAGCCGGGGAAATGGGTAGCTTGATGCTAAAACTCGGCTTAGTTGAACTTTCTAGTAAAGTTATTGGTACTGTTCTCAAGAGTCACGCTGTTACCTACGTTGCTGGTGGTGCAGTTCAAGGTGTGAGTGCAGCTTATCTCACGCGGTTAGCTGGACTTAGCTTAGTAGAATATTTCCAACAACAAGAAGTAGCAGTAAATTCAGCCAATAGATTTAATATTGAGATACTGGGACAAACTTTGCAAAAGGTATTTCAGCAGAACCAACAGGTGGGATTTTTGCAGGGATTTGTCAAGCAAGGCGTGAAGCGTTTGTTACCAGAAGTTGCTGATGAAAAAATGATTACTGCTGAAACAGTTGCTTAGATTTGGTGATTGTAAGTTACAACAAAACCTACAAAATTTGCCTATACGGACTAAACTTTCTGAAAGTCGTGTAGGCGTTTTTGTATATGTGGTTATGGATGTAACAAAAAATAGCGATAATATTAATTGAAGTAGGTAGATAAAAAGAAAGTTAACTCCTTAAGGTTGTCATTTTTCATTTGTGATTGATCATTGGAAAGAGTTTCAGTAATTTTATATTTTTTAACATAGTTGTTGTTATTTTTACCTACCTACTTAGAAGAAATTTAAACATTTATGAGAAAATGAGCGATTGCCCTTGTATTTTCTCCTTTTTTGCGGGTTCTGGTTTTCTAGATTTAGGTTTTGAAAATAGCGGTTTTAATATTGTTTATGTTAATGAAATTTCTCCTTCATTCCTGGAAGCATACCGTTATGCACGCTCTTGTTTGAATCTCCCATTAGCAGAATATGGTTATCATTGCGGGGAAGAAGCAGATGTTGCTAAACTCACTGAAAATTTGCAATCTCTACGCTTACAGGAATTAGTACAAAACACTCGCAAATCTACTAATATAATTGGCTTTATTGGTGGTCCTCCATGTCCAGATTTTTCTATAGGTGGTAAAAACAGGGGCTATTTAGGAGAGCGAGGTAAACTTTCAGCCTCTTATATTGAATTAATTTGCCAACAGCAACCAGATTTTTTTTTATTTGAAAATGTCAAAGGTTTGTTGAAGACTCACAAACACCGTTCATTCTATGAATTACTGAAGCATAAATTAAAAAAAATCGGATATATATTAACAGAGCGTTTGATTAATGCTGTTGAATACGGTGTACCTCAAGATCGAGATAGAATTATTCTGATTGGTTTCCATCGCAAGCTCATTCTTGATCTGGGAATCTCTATCTCGAAATTTACTTTTCCTTGGAATCAATATGCTGTATATAATAAAGAAAGAGTTTTTGCCTATCCTTGGATAAAATGTGAAAAATTTCGAGAAAATTCTATATCACCTTGTCCACATAATATCCCTGGAGACTTAACAGTTGAATATTGGTTTGAGAAAAACAATGTTGTTTATCATCCCAACGCTCAACATTATTTTCAACCAAGAGCAGGCATCAAAAAATTTGCTACGATTGATGAAGGAGATGATTCCAAAAAATCATATAAACGTCTGCACAGATGGCGTTATTCTCCTACTGCTTGCTATGGCAATAATGAAGTGCATTTACATCCTTATAAAGTGCGGCGAATATCTGTGGCTGAAGCTTTAGCAATACAATCTTTACCTGCAAGTTTTGTACTTCCAGAAAGTATGTCATTAACTAATATGTTTAAAAGTATTGGTAATGGTGTACCTTACTTAGCATCGAAAGCCTTAGCTCAAACTATCTTGGAATTTTTAGGACTTTCACAAGACCATTACAATTGTCAACAGTAGAGATGTAATTAGGTGTGTCTCTACTCTAGTCTCGACAAAGCAGTACTGGTTTTCCGGCAAAATGCTAAGAATTGTAGATTTATTTATTAAAATAGTCTTAAAGTTTTATAAATCTTTTAGAACTAATTACTGGTAATAAAGCAATGGCAGCAGAATATCCAGATCATGATATTGATATTGCGCCATATATAGATCACACTCTGCTGATACCCACAGCTACGACTGAGCATATTGAACAATGGTGTGAAGAAGCACAAAGGTTTAACTTTGCAGGGGTTTGTATCTACCCCAGCTATATACGCCTAGCGGCCGAATTACTCCACAATAAAACGCCGAAAATTTGTACGGTAATAGGTTTTCCTACTGGAGCGACGACTTCAGCAGTGAAATTGTATGAAGCTCAAGAAGCGGTGGAAAATGGTGCTACTGAATTAGACGTAGTAATCAATTTGAGTTGGTTAAAAGCTGGTAAAACTGATGAAGTCCATCGAGAAATTGCTGAGATTTGCGAAGAAACTGGGCAACTAGTAAAGGTAATAATAGAAACCAACCTACTGACGGATGCCGAGAAAAGGCTTGCTACGGAAATATGTATGGATGCAGGAGCAGCTTTCATCAAAACCTGTACAGGTTGGAATGGAGGTGTAACAGTGGCTGATGTGCGTCTGATTAAAGAGGTAGCACGGGAAAGAGTTGGAATTAAAGCTTCGGGTGGTATTCGTACTATTGACCAAGCCCTAGACTTAATTCTAGCAGGTGCTACGAGATTAGGAACATCTTATAGTGTCGATTTACTAAAACAGCGCGATACGCTGGAAAAGAGTAGTCATGAGAGACGCGATTAATCGCGTCTGTACAATGGTCATTGGTCATTGATTAATAGTTGCTAACTACTTGTTACAAAGGACAAAGGACAAATAACAAATGACAAATGAGTAAAACATATAAAGCAACTGGTATTAATCTTAAAACTCAGGCTTTTGGTGAATCAGACCGACTTGTGACAGTTTTGACACAGGAATTTGGGCTGATTCGTGCGATCGCTCCTGGTTCTCGCAAACACAACTCCAGCTTGGGTGGTAGGAGTGCAATGTTTGTAGTTAACGAATTATTGATTGCCAAGGGGCGATCGCTCGATAAAATTACACAAGCACAAACTATAAAATCTTACCCACGTCTAGCTCAGGACTTAGTAAAATTAGTTGCCAGCCAATACTTAGCCGAAATCGCACTCTGTCAGGCTTTAAGTGAACAACCCCAAATAGAATTGTATGAGTTACTAAATGAACATCTCGAACGGTTAGAGAATTTACCTAACACAGATCCACCTGGTGTTGTAGCCTATCTAACACATGGTGTATTTCAGCTTTTAGCTTTGGCGGGATTGACGCCACAAGTACAAATTTGTTGTTTAACTGGACGCACTTTGAAACCAGATTTTCAAGACCCCCACTCGCGAGTCGGATTTAGTGTCAGTGCTGGTGGAACTGTTTGTTTAGCTGCTTGGGAACGCTTGAAAAAGGAAGGAGACAGTAAGAAAGTAGCAGAAGGCGAGAGGGTGAGATATAGTGTTTCTCCTCATACCCCTATACCCTTACACCCACCCTTAGTGATAGACACGGAGTGGCTTCCAAAGGTAGCCGCTACGCGTCTACATCCCCCTAAACCCCAAGCCTACGAAACTATCACCCATCGCCAAGAAATACCAGCCCTTTCTAAGCGGTTGGATGCTGAAGAATTGACCATACTCCAGCAGCTGTCGCAATCAGAGATAATGCTAAATGCAGCCGAAAAAAATAGCTGGTTATCTGTTGAGCAAATTTTGCGTCAGTATGCTCAGTATCATTTTGGTCGTCCTATTCGCTCTGCTGCCTTGATTGACTCTTATTTTGCTGCTAACCATGATGCAATCGTCTAATTTGGATAAAAAAGTCCTGCCGCTATCACCAAGCCATGTTAAAAAACACAATACAACATCAACCCCTAGATCACAAAATCACCTGAGTGTAGTTCGCGATACCACATCGAGTCCCAGTCAAATTCATCGCCAAGAAATGTCTGCAAAAGACGTTTCTCAAGACGATCAGAATAAAACTTGTATATCGCCAGCAGCTAAAACCGATGTCCCAGGGGAAGCCAACTTTCATCAACCAAATGCAGCTGTGTCTCAAAAGCCAGATGGGGAAAATAAATCTGTAGACACAGAATCAACTTCTAAAGATACCCAAGAATATGGATTTTGGCCAGTATTGAAAAACCCTAATTTTTTGGCTCTTTGGGGTGGTCAAGTCTTTTGTCAATTGGCAGATAAAGTGTATCTAGTGCTGATGATCGCTTTGATCAATACTCATTTTCAGACGGGCGCTCAAACCATTAGCGCTTGGGTGTCAGCACTGATGATGACTTTTACTATACCTGCTGTGTTGTTTGGTTCCCTCGCTGGTGCGTTTGTAGACCGCTGGTCAAAAAAGATGGTACTCGTAGGAACAAATATTTGGCGCGGTATCCTTGTTTTAATCATTCCTTCATTATTGTGGTTAACTCAGGATTGGCAACCGATCGCCATGTTACCTGTAGGTTTTGTGATCATTTTGGGGATTACTTTTTTAGTCTCGACACTCACACAGTTTTTTGCACCAGCTGAACAAGCAGCAATTCCTTTAGTCGTCAAAGAGAAGGATCTACTCTCAGCTAATTCTCTTTATACCACCACCATGATGGCATCGGTGATTGTTGGCTTCGCCATTGGTGAACCACTGTTAGCAGCAGCTGATCAGTTGTGGTTACTTCTTGGTGGTAGTGACGGACTTGGTAAAGAAATAGTTGTCGGTGGTAGTTATGCGATCGCTGGACTAATCTTACTGCTACTAGTAACCAACGAAAAACCCCACGCACCCACAAAGGAATCTCCCCACATTTTTGCCGATCTGCGGGATGGTCTGCGTTTTTTAGGGAAAAATCATCGCCTTCGCAATGCTCTGATTCAATTAATTATCTTATTTTCTGTATTTGCAGCGCTAACAGTTCTAGCTGTCCGTATGGCAGAAGTAATTCCTAATTTAAAACCACAACAATTTGGCTTTTTACTAGCATCTGGTGGTGTGGGAATTGGCTTGGGAGCAGTAATTTTAGGTCAGTTTGGGCAACGCTTCTCTTATACTCATTTAAGTCTAATTGGCTGTGTTGGCATGGTTGCGTCCCTGATTGGTTTATCAATATTTACACAACAGCTATGGGCTGTCTTACCTTTAGTAATGACCTTGGGTATTTTCGGGGCGTTGGTGGGTATACCCATGCAAACAGCAATTCAAACCGAAACACCTACAGAAATGCGTGGTAAGGTTTTTGGTTTACAGAATAATGTCATCAATATAGCCCTAACTTTGCCATTAGGATTGGCAGGTGTCGCAGAAACTTTTGTTGGTTTGCAAGCTGTATTTTTAGGATTAGCAGCGATCGTTTTCTTAGGTGGTTTATTAAACTGGTATATTTCGCTCTCTAGTGTGGATTAACGCTTTTGTGTTAAGCTTAAATTCATAATAAAATCTTGCATATTACCAGATAAAGATCATGTCTACATCAGCTAGGCGCAGTTTTAGCGTCTAGTTAGTTTGTAGTCAGTTCCTATCTCAAAACCGACTCATAAACAAAATAAATAAATTCAAGGATTTTTTGATAAAAAACATAAAATTTTGTGTGTTAAGTGGGTGCTGGCTGTGATTTATGATAAATCAACAAGCCAAAAAAAAAGTAAAATCACAAACAGCAGCAGAATAATGGTAAAAAACTGATCAATTAAACCCGCTTTTCCCATAAATTAATCAATAAAGAATGCGTATAGCTTGGATTGGAAAAAAATCGCCTTTTTGTGGCAATGTTACCTACAGTCGAGAGATTACGAATGCTTTACTAGAGCAGGGACACGAAGTTAGCTTCCTGCATTTCGCTCAAGAAGAGTCCAAGCCCGACAACTGGCCAAATTGTCCAGAAGTCCCTTTGCCCTTCATTTATAAGTCCCAGGTTTACACTATTCCCACTTTCAAAGCGACTAAAGTTTTAACTCAATCGCTGCGGCGGATTAAACCGGACATTGTTCATGCTTCTCTCACCTTATCTCCCCTAGACTTTGTTTTGCCAGAAATTTGTGAGGAGCTAAACTTACCATTAGTTGCGACTTTCCACACACCCTTTGCAGGTAAAGGAGCAAAGCTGGTATCAGGAACCCAACTATTGGCTTATCAACTCTACGCGCCCTTTTTAGGCAATTACCATCGCGTCATTGTATTTTCCCAAATTCAGCGCGAATTATTAGCACGCATGGGTGTGCCGTCAAAAAATATTGCTGTCATACCCAATGGCGTGGATGTTAATAAATATTCTCCTGGTATTTCTCAAGTTAAAGCAGAATTTGATGCCGATCGCCTGTTTGTTTACCAAGGACGGTTAGCTCCAGAAAAAAACGTTGAAGCTCTACTGCGTGCTTGGAAGCAATCAGAAATGGCGCCAACAAGCAAGTTGCTGATAGTTGGCGATGGCCCCCTCAAGTCTTCTTTAGAACCTTTTTATAACTCCGAGAATGGCATTCACTGGTTAGGATTTGTAGCTGATGAAGAACGACGAATCGAGATTCTACGAAGTGCAGATGTATATATTTTACCTTCCTTAGTAGAAGGTTTATCTTTATCTTTATTAGAAGCAATGGCTTGTGGGGTAGCTTGTTTAGCCACTGATGTTGGAGCCGATGGAGAAGTTTTAGAAAAGGGAGCAGGTGTAATTATTAACCCTAAATCAGTGCGACCCCAACTGAGAACCCTACTACCATTATTTCAAGATCACCCTGAACTCACAACTTTGCTGGGGCAAAAAGCTAGAAAACGAGCCTTAGAACGCTACACCCTTAGCGGTAATATCGCTCAGTTAGAACTGTTATATGAAGAAGTTGTTCAACAACAAAGCTTACAACTAAGCCGAGGAGCTTGAGGGAATAGGGGATCAGGGATTGGGGATTGGGGAATAAATTTTCATATTCCTTTCAGCCTTAACTGAATCTTTATTGCTCATCACAATAGACCTCTTGCATGAATATTTGAAACACCTCCATTTAAGGTGTAACTCAAAAAAACAAGTCTTCTTAGTGTCTTAGTGTCTTGGTGTTTCAGTGAAATTACCAAGACACAAAGCAAAATTAATCTAGAACGGGGTTTTGAGGATTTATGCAAGAGGTCTAATACTAGACGGACTTTGTTTGTGTAGCCGCAATTTATCATTCCTAGGGCTAGGTGCTGATAACTGATAACTGAAAAAACCTAATCCAACTCTCGCCGTCCTTCCAAAGCTCGTGCTAGCGTCACCTCGTCAGCATACTCTAAATCACCACCTACTGGTAAACCAAAGGCAATTCGTGTCACCCTGGTAAATGGCTTGAGTAACTGACCGACGTATAGTGTCGTCGTCTCTCCTTCTACACTCGGACTAATTGCTAAAATGACTTCTTTGGGTTTTTGTTGACTGACTCGCCGTACCAAAGGTTGAACTGTTAATTGTTCTGGACCGATACCATCAATCGGTGAAATTACTCCACCCAAGACATGATATTTCCCTTTGTACTCTCTAGTTTTTTCTAAAGCAATCACATCACGGGAGTCTGCTACTATACAAATAGTAGTGTTGTCCCGACTAGGATTACGGCAGATTTCACAAACAGGTTCAGCAGAAAGGTGAAAACACTCTTTACACAAACCTATTTGCTTTTTAGCTTCAATCAAAGCTTGTGCTAAAGCTTCTACTTCTGCTTCTGGACGTTTCAAAATGTGCAACGCTAGTCTTTGGGCAGTTTTTGGCCCCACTCCAGGTAAGCGTTGCAATTGTTCTATTAGGCGTGCTAGAGGACGTGCGTAAACCGTAGTTCTATCTCCAGTATGTTCGTACTATAACTATAATGGCATTCTGAAAAATTTTTGAGGAAATTTCGATCGAAATCAGGAAATCTTGTAGATGGGCGTGTAGCTTTACTACAAGCACGCAGAGATAATTAAGAGGAGATTGATTATGGCAGCTCAGGTTTGTGAGAGACTAATCTTTAATGGCGAAATAATCCCAATGACATTTCGTCTGCAATTGCTTGAGCAAAAGCCTAGAGTGATGAAGTTAAATGATCAAGATATAAATATAGATAACGATAGCCCCTTAACATTCTCAACAACTTGCTGGCGGTTCCAAATCGGAATTTGGGAAATCAAAAATGGTCAATTATATCTAGTAGATGTATTTGGCCTTTACAAAATGCTTGGCAAAGCTGCAATTCCTGCTAACTGGTTCAGTGGGTTGATCAAAATTCCTCAAGGGAAACTGCTTCATTATGTTCACATGGGCTTTGGTTCCGTGTACGAACAAGAAATTCATGTAAAAATTAAGAACGGAAAAGTAATTCAGTCTCGTGCTATTGATAACATACAACCCCGTTGCAGTAGCCTTGATGAGTGTGAGAACTTATATGATCATGGTGACAATGGATGGTAATAAGTTTGTGCATTGTACACCAAAACATGCATTGTGTAAAGTCAGTGCATATTTAACTAGCAATTCTAAATTTAAGAATGGATCACGGAAAAACTATTTTGTGATCAGCCGCTTGTCCCAGATAAAGATAGGCAGCAGATCGCAGCACAATTTCGGAGAACTACCTTATATTATGAGAATTTTTAATATTATGAGAATTTTTATCAACAATTTCCATGAGCTAGCTCATAGTTAGAAGAGAAAACGTTAAATTGGGGAAGGAAAAGTTAAGCAAGCTTGAGCAGGGCGGTTCAACGATGCGAGTCACGGTTGAACAACTACGGCAAATCTCACTTCTTTCTGGATTAGAACTCGATCAGCTTGCACAGTTACAAATTCATGCTGTGATCAGGCCATATTCCCGTGGTGAAATTATTCTGCATGAGGGCGATCGCTTGCCTGCTCAACTCTTCACGGTTCTCAGTGGCAAAATTGAAATCAAGAAAACTGCTACCACGGGTAAGGAAACGATTTTACGGACGTTACCTGCTGGAGAACTATTTGCTGCGCCTGCACTATTTGGCAACGGTTTAGCCCCAGCAACTGTAGTGGCTGAACAGGATTGTCAAATTCTCACTATCGAACGTACTGCCTTACTGGAAATGATTCAGAAAACGCCAGAATTTGCATTGCAGATTATTGCAGTCCTGAATGAGCGCCTTCAGCATCTCCATCAAATTGTACATGGATTGGCTTCAGAGCGGGCGATTGTGCGGTTGGCGCAATTCATTCAGAGGGCGGCGATCGCAGAGGGAACGGACGTTACAGAACAGGGATTATGCTTGCGATCGCGTTTGCCCTATTCCCAGATTGCTGGCAGTATTGGAATTACCTATGAAGAATGTGCGCGACTATTCAAGCAAATCCAGACGATCGTCACTTACCATCGGGGTGGCAAAATAAGAGTGTTAGATCAGGCAAAACTAGATGCGATCGCCCAAGGTGAATATGATGTTTAGAAGAAATTTTTGTATGCAGGTACAGTAGCAACTAATTAACTAAGCACGAATGACAAGTAACAAATGACCAAAGACTCTTAACTTTGCAAAGCACTTTGATAGATATGTTGTTCTCGATTAATAAAAACCTCAGCTAATATTTGATAGGCTTCAGTCCAAGCGGTCATGACTTCTTCAGTTGCAGCATCTCCTAAAACATCTTGAATTGCTTGTAATAAACATTCCCCCACAATGGGATATTGTTCTGGTAAAACGTGGGTTTTAACGTGACGATGGGCGATCTTATCTACCATTGCTTTTAATGCTTCGAGATCGTCGATATGAGTAGCATAGCTATAAACTGCGGTAGCAAGTTTAGCTGGTTGAGTACCATTTGCTTGTGCGGACATATCGAACTGTGCTTTCACTTCTGGATAGTTGTGAAACATAATTTCATACATCCGAGTAGTAATTTTTTGACCGTGTTGTTTGAGTATAGGGGCAGTAGATTTGACGAGATCAATAGTTTGTTGACTAATTACCTTCTTTGACGAGAAATGTTCCCAAAGAGCTAAAACAAATGCTAGATTTTCTCGCGCTTGCACTGCATGAGATACATTTGCTGGGATAAAGACAAATACTCCTGATGCTAAAGCAATATCTTTCCCTTCTAGATTGATGTTTCCTCTTCCTTCCACTACAGTTATGAGAGCGTTACGAGTAGAAGTATGTTTGTCAATTTCTGTACCTGCTGCCAAACAAAACAAACTGTATTGACTGTTGTTATCTTTGAGTAATACCTTACTAATAATGCCACTTGTGGGATATTTAATTAAATCCTGCAAATTAGCAGTAAAATAATTGTTAGATGATGCAACTGTGGTATTCATAATTTCATGAACTCCTATCTACATATGCAAATAATTAATGATCAATGACAGACGTAGCGTGCTACGTATCTACATAATTTTTGCCCAAAAAACGATGTAGCGAAGATGATTTTGATGTTGTTGAAAAGTACGACGCATTTGTAAGATTCTTTGACGCAAATTGGGATTAGTGAAAACTTTCCAGCCAATTTTGACTGTTCCTAATAACCCTTCATCCCGAACCATCTGAGCAAAACTAAGTAATTTCATTTCCCCTGTTTGCTGCTGCTGTAAAGTTAAACCAGCTTCTCTACAAGCTGTTTCCCATTCTGAGAGCGTTAGAGGATTAGCATTGACCCGAATAGTTTGAGATAGACTTTTACGCACTTCTGACTCATTAGCGCAGATCAGCATTTCATGGGAAAGAAGCTTACCCTCTGGTTTTAAACAGTCTTTGATTGCTGATAATATCTTGGCTTTTCCTGCATCCGATTGCATGGTTAGGATAGCTTCAGCCAAGACATAATCAAACTTGTTTGTAATTTTTTCTAACTGAAAGATATCCCCTTCAATTATAGTTACTCGCTCTGATAATCCCGCAGATTTAATGTTTTCTCTAGCTTTAGCTACGCTATCTGGATTTTTCTCGATTCCCACAACGCAAACGTTAAATCTTTTAGCTATTGCGATCGCACTTTCACCAAAGCTAGCTGCTAACTCTAATACCGTCTCTCCTGGTTGGAAATTAGCCCAAGTAAAGAGTTGTTCCGTTGCTGCTTTTCCCCCAGGGCGTAATATCCTTTTTCCTGCTGCGGCTAAAACTTGATAACCAGGTGCGGTGGCAAAATTAAGGTTAGCTGTCATGAGTCATATCCAAACTCGATACTTTTACTTTGACATCAAGTTTTAGTCCTGTCTCTGAGGTAGCTCATAATTATCGCGCAAGCAAGTTAGTTTGCAATTGCTTTAAAGAGCGATCGCCCAAGGTGAATTACGATGTAACCGCTCAATAAATCGGGGCGGACTACTAGAACAAGAACGATTTTGAGCCATTTGAGGCTTATTGATGAACGATTTACCCCAGATTATTGAGCGGTTACGTTTGAAGAACTGAAGTAAATTTATTTCAAGTTATAATTGAGGTAAAAAACAAGACATGCGATCGCCTGTTGGAACTACGTGATTTCAGCAGACACTTAACGTCGAACTTGGTTATAAATATCTTTACCTGCGTCTACTGCGCTATCTTTTGCTTGATTAGCGGTTCTCTTAGCACCTTCTACATAACCTGAGCCAAAATCTCTAAAAGCTTCGGCTGAATCTTCACCAATTCTCTTGAGTCTTTCACCAGGATTACCTTTTACTTCCTCAGCTTCTTTCTGCCATTCGCCTGTTGTTCTTGGTCTTTGGGTATCATTCAAATGGGCGCGATCGCGAACTTCCTTACCTAAAACTTTATTATCACCAGGAGTGATGTAGGTATTGGTTGTCAGCAGCAGAACACCAAGCATCACAACAGCCAAAAAACGCTTAACTTGAAGTCCCTTCAGCAAAGAACTGACACGAGCGATCGCATTAGAAATCAAATTGGTCATGACTATACTCCGTGAGTTAATTTTTCATTATTTTGAGATAGCTACAATTGGCTCACTCCAAATTCAGCTAATACTGTGAGAAACTGAACTTAGCTTCTAAGTGCAATTAGCTAATACATTGGAGCTATAGGTTAGTGTTGAATTCTCATCAAAACCAACCCATAACCTATTTCCGAACCAAGAGAGTTTTTTGAACACAAATACAAGACTAACTTTCAAACAATAATTATCCCTCTAACGAAAGTCAGAGCTTGGTTATGAAAAATGATAGTTATTCTAATTCTGATGAATACGTGGTTTTTCTCGGTATCTGCAACTATATAAACCCGGATTTCTCACAAAGATTTCAACAACAACCCCAAAATGCCTATGCCATTTAGACTTGAGGTAAAATCCTCCGTCAACATACTGTCATGATTCGCACTGCGTCTAAAACGCTCAAAATCTAACCTGGATAAAAGTTTTGATAATAGCGATCGCAACGCTTGTGAGAAATGCGGGATAAAATCCCTGGGGGATAAGAAACGAAATTTGCAACCTCCTTGCGGTAAATTTATAGCGACTGTCTAACCTCGCCTTTTATCATGTCGTACGCTTAAAGACATCATTTAAATCCTTACTAATGACAAATGACACATGACAAATGACAAACCCTATTTTTTCTCTGTAGATGCAACAAAGCTATACTTTGCTAATTCTTCTTTTCCGGCTTTACTTATGGCAAAATTGACAAATTCTTGCACTGGCTTTGTCGGTGATTTTTTGATCGTAATTCCAATCGGTCTGACCATTTGATATTTATTTTTTTTGATATTTTCAATGCTAGGTTCCACACCATTCAGACTGAGACGGTTCACTGGTAAGTTGTGGGAAATTGCATAGGCTAAAGAAAAAGCACCAATACTATAAGGTGTATTTTGGATAGCTGCAATTACTTCGCCTTCATTACGCAGAACTATTGCTTCTGAGGAAATTTTGAGGTCTTGACCAAGATAATATTTACGCAATAAATTTTTAGCGGGTTCCTTTTCTGATCTATCTAAAATAACAATCTTAGCATCAGAACCGCCTAATTCTTTCCAGTTTTTAATCTTACCGCTGTATATTCCCTTCAGTTGCTCTGTACTCACATTCATTATATTTGTGACACTGGGATGAGTAGCAACTAAAAGAGCATCTTTTGCTAGCAAGTAATATTCTAGCTTGTCTTCTTTTTCCTCTGGCTTCAATTCCCGACTCAGAGTTCCAATATCTAACAATCCGTCTTTAACTCCTGCAATACTTACTTCTGATTTAGTAGGTGTAAGGATAGAAACTGTGGTAGTAGAAATTTTCGCCTCGTAAGCATCAGCTAACACTTTTAACGCTGGATAAACGCTACTGTAACCAGAGATTTTAATTTCTTGCTGTGGTTGATTGGATATGGCAAAATTGGAGATATTCCCATTAGTATTGATAGTACAGCTAAAAATTGCTAAAAACATTGCTATTAGTGTGATTACAAATATTTTTTTATTTTTCATGTCTTGTTTTCTTTGTTAATCAAATCAAGTTTCAACTATACCGATAAAATCAGAACATTAAAGTAACAAGAAAATTTACTTGATCTAATAGCAGTCCTATACGATCTGTAAAAAGTGCTTTTGAGGAACGAACCACATAGACGCGTCAGCGGCTTCCCGCAGGGTAGGACACAAAGGACACAAAGTAAGATAAAGGAAGAGAGAAGAAATAATTTCACGAATGATTTAGGATTGCTATAGATTTTATAAATTAGATAGTAACTTTAAACTTATGAATCAATTATTAACAGCAAACGAAGTTCGCCAACTTTGTCGCCATGGAAAATATCAAGCTCCAACTCCTGGACTTGCATCTGGATACGTGCAAGCTAATTTAGTCATCTTACCTAAGTCTGTTGCTTTTGACTTTATGTTGTTCTGTCATCGCAACCCCAAACCTTGTCCGTTATTGGATGTGACTGAAGTTGGGAATCCTGAACCTCGTATAATTGCGCCTGGTGCTGATATTAGGTCAGATTTACCTCGTTACCATGTGTTTCGTGATGGTGAACTGGTAGAAGAAGTTACAGATATCAAAGAATTGTGGCGTGATGATTTTGTTGGTTTTTTGATTGGTTGTTCGTTTTCCTTTGAAGCGGCGCTGTTGAGTGCGGGTGTACCTGTGAGACATATTGAGGAAGGCAAAAATGTACCGATGTATAAAACTAGCATGAATTGTATATCGGTTGGGGTATTTTCTGGGCCTTTAGTAGTTTCCATGCGTCCTTTGTCACCTGCTGATGCTATTCGTGCGGTACAAATTACCAGTCGTTTTCCAAAATCACATGGTGCGCCAGTACATTTAGGTGATCCGAGTGCGATCGCGATCGCAGATATCAACTCTCCCGATTTTGGTGATCCTGTTACCATTCGAGAAGGCGAAATTCCTGTATTCTGGGCTTGTGGTGTGACGACGCAAACAGCAATCGTTCAAGCAAAACCAGAGATAGCAATCACTCATGCTCCTGGACATATGTTGATCACGGATATGAAAGATGAATGAATCTTTTTTTAGAATGGGTGGCGGGCTAAAACTTAAAAGGAAAAAAGAAGAAATCATCAACAAAATTGCTCAACTAGAATCTATTTGTGGGCAAGATGTTGGTAGAGGAATTCAGCCTCTAGTGGAAGCAACTAGGGGAGGACTACTAAAAACCGCTCGTTCGATCGCAGAACATCCCAAGCCTCATGTGGCAATTATTACAGGTTTTTTTCTTCCCTATGGTAATCCTCCTGCACCCGAAACTGATGGGCCGATTGGCTGTGCATTGTTAGCAGCAGGTTTAATGAGAGCAGGTATCTCTGTAAGAATTGTCACTGACACTCTTTGTTTTCATACGATCAAAATCGCAGTGCAAGCAGCTGGAGTTACTACTGAAATTCCCTTCGATATTGTGCCAGTAGAGGCGACAAAAAATCAGCAAGCGGTTTCTTCACTATTGAACTTGTGGGAATCTTTAGAAACACCTGTTTCTCATCTTATTTCTATAGAAAGACCAGGCCCTAGTTATGATGGCATTGTCCGCAATATGCGAGGACAAGATATCACCGCTTATACTGCACCTCTACATCTTTTATTTGCATCAAAAAACATCATTACAGTGGGGATTGGTGATGGTGGAAATGAATTAGGGATGGGCAATATTCCTAAAGATATAATTCGTCAACATATCCGGCATGGTGAAAAAATTGCTTGTATTGTTAATTGTGATTATCTAATAGTTTGTGGTGTATCCAATTGGGGAGCAACTAGTTTATTAACTGCTTTATCTTTACTTCGTCCTGATTGGAAATTAGCAATTCTTTCTGGGTTAAATTCCGAGACAGAATTTTATATTTTGGAATCAATTGTTAAGCATGGGCCTGCAATTGACGGGATTAAAGGAGTACCAAGCCTGTCTGTTGATAATTTACCTTTTGAATATCATGCCCACATGATGAAAGTTGCAACTCAATTAATGAATTCTTAGACGCGATGAATCGCGTCTCTACAATAGTCAATGGTCATAGCTTCCGTGTCTCCCGTGTTCCCCTTCTCGTGTCCCCGATCCCCGATCCCCGATCCCTGCTCCCCAATCCCCATTACCTTAACTTTTGATTTTTTCCCATTCTGCTAATATCCTTTCTCCTTCGCGACAAAGTATTTCATGAAATTGACCGTTACTAGCTAATAATCCACCCCACTGATTAATATCTCCGGTGTTGTATTGCAATGGTCTGCCATCGAAGTGAGTAAATTGACCACCTGCTTCTGTTAAGATTAATTCGGGTGCAGCCATGTCCCAATCTTTGGGTGCAGATTTACCAGAAAGAGAAATATAAATATCTGCTTGTTGTTCTACAATAGTTGAAATTTTACAGCCAACACTACCGACAGCTTTTTGATTTTGGCAAGGTAAATTTTGTAGCAAATATTCAAGCCTGTCGTTGCGATGGGAACGACTGACAACTAAGGTTAAATCTTCGATGCGTTCTCTTGATGATACTTTTAAAGGGGTAGTTTGGCGATCGCGAGTTTCTACAAATGCCCCGCCACCTTTAGTCGCATAGTATAATTTTTCTTGCTCTGGAACTGCTACCACTGCTAACACGGGACGATGTTCCTGCACGAGAGCAAGATGAATAGCATACTCGCCAGTTTTTTCGATAAAATCTCGTGTACCATCTAAAGGATCAATGATCCATGACCATTGAGAATTTGAGTACTTGGTTTGTTCTTCTTTATAAGTTTCTTCACTAATATAGGCAAAATCTTCATTCCCCAAAGCTGCTTGCAACTTTGACAAAATGAAGTGATTGACAGCTAAATCAGCAGCAGTAACAGGATCACTATCTTTATACTGTACGTCTAAATTTTTGTGAGTTCCATGGTAGTAAGTCCGCAGTATATCTGCTGCACCCCAACCAACAGAACGAGTGAGTTCAAGTATTTCTTTTAAGTCTGGCATTAATTTTTTCCTATATTTTTTGGGGGTTTGACATTCTCCCCTAAACCCTATCATTGAAAAGATTCCATCCAGTGACGTGTGCCAAAAAATTGACAGGAAAAAGCAGCTATTTTCGCTGCTGATGCTAGTGCATCAAGGAAATTTTCTCGCAATACGTAATGACAAAAAGCACCGTGGAAAATATCTCCAGCCCCCAGTGTATCAACAGCAGCAGTTTTTGGCACGTCTATCAAGCCACTTACACCCGTTTCCTGTATGAGATATTTAATTGGTTTTTCACCGTGGGTAATGGCGATGTGAGAAATACCAAGTTGACGCAGATAGTGAAAGACTTCTTCCTCACTCTGACAATTGGGGGGATGAAAATTAGCAGAACAAATGGCGTAATCTACAAAAGGTAAAAGTTTGTCAAAACCAGGTTTCCAACTACCACCATCTACGACAACAGGAATATTGTTCGCTTTTGCTGTTTGAGCTATTTCTATTCCTACCGTCATTTGATGTCCGTCGATGAGGACAATATCAACATTTTGTAAAATATCTGCTGGGATAGCTTGGCTATTGGCTTGAGTTTTGACAGCATTGATCGAAACTACCGCCCGTTCGCCACTAGTTTGAGTGACAATAATAGAAGAAACTGGCGGTGGATTGGTTGTGGTGGGATCAAGATCAGTGATTTCTACTTGATATTTTTGTAAATCTCCACGAATCAAATGTGTCATCGGGTGAGAACCTACTATACCCAATACTTTAGCTTGATTACCCAAATGGCTAAAAGCAAAAGCAGCATTGGTAGCAGGGCCACCCGCGGCAACAGTATAATCAGCAGCAACTATTTTTTGATTGTTTTGAGGGGGAGATTGAGCAAGGTAAATTAGATCGAGGGTTACTAAACCTACAAATAAGGCTGTCATTTGTTATTTGTTCTAATCAACTACCAACAAAGTCCTTTCATGCAAACTGATCCAAAACCAGGAATACTCTACATCGTCGCTACACCCATTGGCAATTTGGAAGATATGACTTTCCGGGGAGTGCGAATTTTACAAATGGTGGATCTGATTGCGGCTGAAGATACACGCCATACGGGGAAATTGCTACAGCATTTTCAAATTAAGACACCACAAATTAGTTACCACGAACATAATCGTAATAGCCGTATCCCAGAATTATTACAGCAGCTGGGTGAAGGTAAAGCGATCGCTTTGGTGACAGATGCGGGTATGCCAAGTATTTCTGATCCTGGGTTTGAATTAGTCAAAGCCTGTATTGACGCTCAAATCTCTGTAGTACCGATTCCCGGTGCAAATGCTGCAATTACAGCGTTGAGTGCAGCAGGATTACCAACCGATAAGTTTGTGTTTGAAGGATTTTTACCAGCAAAAGCCCAAGGACGACGGGAACATTTAGAATTTTTGAACACAGAACCCCGTACTTTAATTTTCTACGAATCTCCTCATCGTTTGCGAGATACTTTACAAGATTTAGCAGATATTTTTGGCAGCGATCGCCAAATCGTGTTAGCGCGGGAGTTAACTAAATTGTATGAAGAATTCTGGCGGGGAACCCTAGCCCAGGCGCTTTCTTACTGTAGCGAAAAGGAACCCCAAGGAGAATACACCTTAGTTGTAGCAGGAAGCCCACCCACCCAATTAGTGCTATCGGATGTAGAATTAAAAGCTGAATTAACAAAACTCATTGTTCAGGGAATGTCGCGATCGCAAGCTAGCCGAGAGTTAGCAAAAGCAACTTCTCTACCCCGCCGTCAACTTTATCAACTGGCTCTTGCTATAGAGATTAATTAGGATTGGGGAGTGGGGAGATAAGGAGGACAAGGAGGACAAGGAGGACAAGGAGGGCAAGGAGGACAAGCAATTTTTCTGCCTAGTCTCCCCCCTCTCCCTAGTCTTCCGTCTCCCCAATAGCCATTACAATGGGATAAATATTGATAATGAGAATGAGGACAAAGAATGACCCAGGTGGTTTTAGGAGAGAATGAAGGAATAGAGTCAGCTCTGCGGCGCTTTAAGCGCCAGGTTTCCAAAGCTGGCATTTTAGCTGATGTGAAGTATCATCGGCATTTTGAAACACCTTTAGAAAAACGCAAACGCAAAGCAGTGGCTGCTAGACGTAAGCGGCGTTTTAAATAAAAAATCGGCACTGACGTTGCTTGACAAGATTAATGTTAAAACAGCTACAGAGCCTCCGTTATCATTTTGAAAAAAAATAAGCAAGAAGAACCACCCCTCAAATAGGGGTGTAAAATAATAGACTTGCCAAGTTACGGAGCGCGCCGAGTGTTCGATCGCGGTTAGATGGAGCAAGCTGAATTGCTGCCCATCAACCCAATTATCAAACCAGACAAAAAAGACTGTGTCTAGCACAGTCAAGTATTTTTGGGACTAATTAATCAATATTCTTCGGTTTGATTTTAGAAAAATCAGTTAGCCAACGCTGTGCCTTGCTTCAAAAATTAAGCCGCAGAAAAATCAGTGAATTGGCGCTGCTCAGGACGAATAAAGCCCTTTCCGTTCCATCCCATTCAATCCAAACCTGACCATCAAAAATCCGCAGATGAAGGTCATCAGTAATCACCCATCCATCTTTGACTAAAGCATTATAAATAAAAAAATAAAGAACTTTCAGCAGTTATGGGTAAAGCATAGCTTTACTTATGCCGAACCGACGTTACTTAACATTATTAGGCTCAGGATAGACAAGACCATTGCTGTTACAACGGTTCATCGCTTTTTCTACTCCTTGTTTGAGGCATAATTCTACGCATTCACAGACAAAGTTTAATACCTCAGAAACAAACTTAGTTTCAGTCGTCGAAAACTTTCCCAAGACATAAGACACAGTATTTTCTTCATCGCCGTTAGTACCATTGTTAGGTCTACCAATACCGATACGTAGGCGAGGAAAATTTTGTGTTCCCAAATGTGCGATCGCGCTTTTCATTCCGTTATGTCCGCCAGCAGAACCAGACAACCGCAGACGAGTTTTCCCAAGGGGTAAATCCATCTCATCATAAATGACTAACACAGACTCAGGCGGTAACTTATACCAACTAGTCACCGCTTGTATAGCCTGTCCAGAGCGATTCATATAAGTGAGTGGTTTCAGCAAGCGGATTTTGTCTTTTGTTGGTGCGATACCTTCACCGTACTCACCTTGAAACTTGCGATTTTCAGCCAGAGGAATCTGCCAAGAACGAGATAGAACATCTAAAGCAGCAAAACCAATATTATGACGTGTTTGATCATACTTTGGTTCTGGATTCCCCAACCCAACAATTAATTGGGGAATCACCAAAGTTGTTTTGGCAGTAGCTTCTGTCATTGGAAATATCAAGTATGAAGTGTAAAATGAGCAAACAGTAAACAGTTATTAACTGATAACTGGTAACTGGTAACTGATAACTGGCTTTACGCTTCTTCTTTTTTAGGCGCTTCTAATTGCTTTGGTTCGAGTTCAGCAGTAGTTTTGACGGCTGCTTCTATCTGAGCTGCTTCTTTTTGAAACTCATTTTGAAATTCCTTAGAAGCATCTTGGAAACCGCGAATCGCCTTTCCCATACTCCGACCAATTTCTGGCAATTTCTTCGGGCCAAATATTAACAGCGCCACAACCATAATTACAGCCATTTCCGGTAGACCAATACCAAATACGTTCATTTGTGCTTTCTCCTGTCAACTCAACAACTGCTGCGGAAACCCACAAATTTAGTTTAGACATAGTTAGTGGTTAGTGGTTGATAGTTTTTTGTTGGTTGTTGGTGGTTGTAGGAATAACCAACAACAAAGAACTACCAACCAACAACAAACTGAACAAAAAAACCCGGACTAACCGGGTATGGAAGCGTAAAGCTTATGTATCAGTTAATAGACCAAGCTCTACCAACCGACTCTGACATCTTGGATAATAATTGACTTGTTATAAAGTTGCAGAATAATCAGCAGAAACACGAAAAACAGGCCCATAAAAACAGCCATCACAGGAGTAGTACCCCAACCTGGGGCAACTTTACCGTATTCAGAGTTCAAGGGTCTGAGGATATCTCCTAACCGCGTCCGTTGTGCCATATCTCACCTTAAGATAGTTGCCAAAGCATTTTTTAATCTTCTGTAATATTCTATAAGAATAGCACTCATAATCCATCCTTAAATTATGGAACCCGCAACAGTTCTTAGCATTTCCGTTGGTGCAGTTGTGATCGTCATCACAGCGCTATCTATTTATACTGCTTTTGGCCCACCCTCTAAGCAGTTGAGCGACCCTTTTGAGGATCATGAGGATTAGACAGAGGATAGAGGCTAGGGGTAAAATCCTGGCCGCGATCGCCACCTCATCCCAAATACAAATCAATCTACCGGCTTAACTACACCATCAGCATTTTATACCATTTGGCATACTAAGTACTGAAAAAGCATATTTTTTAATCTTGCAATTGTTTTGCTAAAAGTTCTTCCAAAAGATCCAATAAACTATCAACATCCTGACCAATTTGTTGAAAACAATCTGGTGGTGCTGGTTGTGGTTCAAAATGAATCAGCTTGATTTGATCTTTACCAATACCAACCATGACAACTTCAATTTCTGGTTGATAATGTTCTATGATTCCAATAACTTCCTGAAGCCTATTTTCAACATGATCATTTAATTTTGCTATGACTTCTTTGGGACAATAAACAAAATGCGGTTGAGGTTGTAAATTAATACCGATAGTACCCTGACTGTCACCATTTTCTAACCATAAACCCCAAGCCAGCGCACCTAATTCTTGCTGATGTGCTTTCACAAATTGATCTAATTGGCGACGCCATTTATTATCAGGTGATTCTGGTTGGGTAGTACCGAAGATCATATTAATTCTGGATTTTGGATTTGGGATTTTAAATTCTCAAAAAACATAATCTCACCCATAGGTACAAAAGTGCAAAGTATTTTGACTTCTTGTAGAAATTGGGGAAAGGGGATCAGGGATTGGGGAAAGAAAAGGACAAAGGAGACACGGAGACACAGAGACACAGAGACACAGAGACACGGAGAATATTTTTGATTGATTCACCGCGTCTGTTACTCCCAATCCCCGATCTCCGATCCCCGATCCCTGTTCCCTATCTTAAACCCGACTGCACACGCCAGAGACTTGCATAAACTCCGTTTTGTTCTAGCAGTTGTTCATGGGTTCCAGATTCAACAAATTTTCCATATTCCATGACGTAGATGCGATCAGCATTGCGGATAGTAGAGAGACGATGAGCGATCGCAATCGTTGTTCTATTAACAGTAATTCGTTCTAGTGATTTTTGAATTGCTGCTTCTGTTTCATTATCTACTGCCGAAGTGGCTTCATCTAATATGAGAATCGGTGGATTTTTTAAGATAGCACGAGCGATCGCAATCCGTTGGCGTTGTCCACCAGATAACTTTTGCCCTCGTTCTCCGACAATTGTTTCATAACCTTGGGGTAATAGCATAATAAAATCATGTGCTTCAGCTATCTTCGCCGCCGTGATAATTTCTTGTTCTGTGGCGTCAAAAGTTCCATAGGCGATATTTTCGGCGACAGTACCATGAAATAAAAATACATCCTGACTCACCAAACCCATACAACGGCGTAAGTCTCGTAATTGTAGGTTTTGGATATCAATTCCATCGAGGGTGATTGTTCCAGATTGCACCTCGTAGAGGCGTAGTAATAATTTTACGAGAGTGCTTTTACCAGAACCAGTCGAACCAACAATGGCGATCGTTTTACCTGCGGGAATGTCTAGCGATAAATTTTTAATTACCGCTTGGCGATCTTGATAGTTAAAAGTGACATTTTGAAATTTTACCTCGCCACGCACATTTTCAACAGGTAAACTTACATCTCCTGGATGGATTGCAATCGGCGTATCTAATAAATTCATGACGCGATTTGTAGAAGCCATTGCTCGTTGATATTGGTCAAACGTATCGCCTAATCTCGTTAAAGGCCATAACAATCGTTGAATCAAAAATACTAAAACACTATATGTACCTACAGAAATTTTGCCATTAACTGCTGCCAATCCACCAAAAAACAGTAATGCTGTAAATCCTCCCAAAATCAACATCCGAATTAAAGGGATATAAGCAGCAGAAAGTTGAATAGCTTTGGAATTACTGCGACGATAAGCTTCACTTTCTAAACCTAAACGTGAGATTTCATAATCTTCAGCCGTGAAGCTTTTAATAGTAGTAATACCGCTTAAATTATTAGCCAAGCGAGAATTTAATAAACCTACCTTTTCTCGCACATCAGCATAGCGGGGTGCTAGTACATTCTGATAAGTGAATGTTCCCCAAAGAATAAAAGGAATAGGTAACATTGCCATCCATGCTACACTTGGAGCCAAAATAAAGAAAGCTCCACCAATAATTAATACTGTCACCACAACCTGAATAATGTCACTGGCGCCGACATCCAAAAAGCGTTCAAGTTGGTTGATATCATCACTCAAAATAGACATCAAACCACCAGTGCTGCGTTCTTCAAAATATGCTAATTCCAAATCTTGTAAATGTTCATAAGCATCAAGACGCAAATCATGCTGAATGTTTTGTGCTAAATTGCGCCACAATCTCTCGTAAGCGTACTCCAAAGCCGATTCTAAAACCCAAATAATCACAGTGAGGGCAGAAAGAATTAAAAATTGTCCAAAGATATCTCTGACTCCCAACCGTGCAATGATAGAATCTTGCTGCTTGACTACCACATCTACCGCAATACCGATTAACGCTGGTGGTGCTAAGTCAAAAAGTTTATTGAGGATAGAACAAATAGTAGCCCACCAAATTTGTTTGCGATACTTATGTCCGTAGTTCAGCAGGCGTTTGAGGGGATGAACTGAACCCCGGCGTTTTATATCCACCCGACGAGATTTAATTACTGTAGTCACAGCCCTGTGCAATTGTGTGAAGAAACTGATATTACCACGTTTGCCAGCATTGAGGCGTCACCATTCAGGTATAAAGGAAGGGGGACAAGGGAGATAAGGGAGATAAGGGAGATAAGGGAGATAAGGGAGATAAGGGAGATAAGGGAGATAAGGGAGATAAGGGAGATAAGGGAGATAAGGGAGAAGAAATTATCTTAAGTAAAAAAATTGGATAAATAATTTATTTTTTAAAGTTCCCTAAATACCTGAAAATACCTGAGATAAACACAAGATACAAAGGAGACGAAATTTGAAAAATCAGCAATTAGGTAGTTGGCAAAATACAGTAGCAGGCGTTGCAATAGCAATACTTGTGATCTTGAGTCTTAACTCTTTTATCATTATGAATCCAGGTGAGGCAGGAGTTCTGAGTATACTAGGTAAAGCGAGAGATGGAGCCTTAATAGAAGGTATTCATTTCAAACCGCCATTTATATCTAAAGTAGATGTATACGATGTGACGGTGCAAAAATATGAAATACCAGCTCAAAGTGCTACCAAAGATTTGCAAGAACTAACCGCAAAATTTGCGATCAATTTCCGTATAGATCCGCAGCAAGTAGTTGAAATTAGAAGAAAACAGGGAAGTTTAGAAAATATTGTTGCCAAAATAATTGCTCCTCAAACTCAGGAATCATTCAAAATCGCAGCTGCAAGGAGGACAGTAGAAGAGTCGATAACCAAAAGAAATGAACTTAAGGATGATTTTGACACAGCATTAGGTCAACGCTTAGAAAAATATGGAATAATAGTTCTGGATACTAGCGTCATTGACTTGACTTTTTCTCCAGAGTTTGCTAAAGCCGTAGAGGAAAAACAAATTGCTGAACAAAGAGCACAAAGAGCAGTTTACATAGCACAAGAAGCCGAACAAGAAGCACAAGCAGAAATTAATCGCGCCAAAGGGAAATCAGAAGCTCAAAGACTTTTGGCAGAAACCTTAAAAGCTCCGGGAGGACAACTAGTTCTGCAAAAAGAAGCAATTGAAGCATGGAAAAATGGCGGCGCTCAAATGCCAAAAGTTCTCGTCATGGGTAAAGACTCACAAAGTAGTGTTCCCTTTCTTTTTAATGTGAGTAACATACAAGATTAAACCTCAATTGTTCTTGCACAAAAGCGCACATCAACACAGATAATAAATCGAGATATGTCAAGCACAAATCAAACCAATTTTACAATTGCTGAAGCTAAAAAAGTTCTGAATAAATTCAACTGTGTAGACATAGCACCAAAAATTAAACCATCAGAAAAGCCTGTAATCAGAGAAGCTTTACTTTTTTTAGCAAAATTATCTGATTACCAAATTTTAGGGATTTGTGCTGACACTGAAGAGGAAGGAATGCTAGCAATGAAAACTTATTCCCTCGCTTTGGGGTATGAGCCACCCAGTAATTTACCTAAAATTGATGGCCCTGTATACATCAAATTAAATGGTAAAAATGGCGTGTGTCACATAGATACTTATTTTGGACATCATCGCGGTGTGTTGGTATCTTGCCAATGTTACTCTTCAGAGGGAATTAATGAGATGTACGGTCATTTACCCTTAGATTTATTTGTTTAAATAACATAGATTGTCAGCTTTCGACAAAAGTTTTCTTTGTGTCTTAGCGTCTTGGTGGTTGAAATAAAAATTTTATTAACCACTAAAACGCCAGAACACCAAATTAGTTACATAAAAATTTATGAGTTTAATTACACTACAATCAGTTAAAAAAGATTTTGGTATTAAAGAAATTCTCAAAGATGCCAATTTTAGTTTAGATGCTAATGATAAGGTCGGTTTAATTGGCACAAATGGTTCTGGTAAATCAACTCTCTTAAAAATGATTGCTGGTTTAGAACCAATTGATGAAGGTCAAATTTTAGTTAATTCTGGTGCAAAGATTATTTATTTACCCCAACAGCCAGATTTAGATGATGAGCATACTGTTTTAGAGCAAGTTTTTGCTGATAGTGGCGAAAATATGGCTTTGGTGCGTGAGTATGAAGAAATATCTGATAAACTGGCTCATTATCCAGAAGATAATCAACTAATGTCCCGGCTTTCGGTGGTGATGCAGCGTATGGATGCAACTGGTGCTTGGGAGTTGGAAACTAATGCGAAGATTATCCTTTCTAAATTAGGAATCACAGATTTTGATGCTATTGTTGGAACTTTATCTGGAGGCTATCGTAAACGTATTGCTTTAGCTACGGCTTTGCTATCAGAACCAGATTTGTTATTGATGGATGAACCAACAAACCATCTGGATGCAAATTCGGTGGAGTGGTTGCAAAGTTATTTGAATCGCTATCGCGGCGCACTTTTATTAATCACTCACGATCGCTATTTTTTAGATCGTGTCACTAACAGAATTATAGAGATAGACAGAGGTGATATTTACACCTATTCTGGCAATTATTCATACTACCTGGAAAAGAAAGCTGATGCTGAAGAAAGTGCTGTTAGTAGTCAGCGTAAATTTCAAGGGGTGTTGCGTCGGGAGTTGGAATGGTTGAAGAGAGGGCCAAAAGCCAGAAGTACCAAGCAAAAAGCCAGAATTGATCGGATTGGTGACATGCAAGCGACGGAGTTTAAACAAGCTCAGGGTAAAGTTGATATTGCTACAGCCAGTCGTCGGATTGGTAAAAAAGTTATTGAACTGAATAATATCTCGAAAAGTTATGGCGATTGCACTTTAATCAAAGATTTTACCTACGAATTTAGTCCTGAAGATCGGATTGGGATTATTGGCGCTAATGGTGCGGGTAAATCTACTTTAATGGATATGATCACCGGGCGGGTAGAGCCAGATACAGGTAGTGTAGATATTGGGACGACGATTCACATTGGTTATTTTGATCAACATTCTGAAGAATTACTCACTGCTTTAAATGAAAATCAGCGCGTGATTGATTACATCAAAGAAGAAGGAGAACACGTCAAAATAGCTGATGGAACAACAATCAGTGCTTCCCAGATGTTAGAACGATTTTTGTTTCCGGGAAATCAGCAGTATGCACCGATTTATAAACTTTCTGGTGGGGAAAAGCGACGGTTATTTTTGTTGCGTGTACTGATGAGTGCGCCAAATGTTTTGATCTTAGATGAACCGACTAATGATTTGGATGTGCAAACTTTGGCGATACTCGAAGAATATTTAGAGGATTTCAACGGTTGTGTAATTGTAGTATCTCACGATCGCTATTTTTTAGATCGGACTGTAGATACTATCTTTGCTTTAGAAGAAGGGGGTAATATCCGCCAGTATCCTGGGAATTACTCAGTCTATCTCGATTACAAAAAAGCCGAAGAAGAAAAGCAACAAGCAACTGTTAATACAAAGGAAAAACTAAAAAATTTAGAGACTTTGAACGCAACGTCTACACCCAAAGAAACAGCCAAGAAAAAGCGTTTATCAACTTGGGAAAAACGGGAGTTTGAGCAGTTGGAAGATAAAATTGCTCAATTAGAAACTGAGAAAGCAGAAGCCGAAAAAGCAATGGCGAATGTTCCCGCAGGGAATTATACTCAGGTGCAAAAGTTGTATGAACATGTGGAAGTACTCAAGCAAGCAATTGATCAGGCGACAGAGCGCTGGTTAGAATTGGCGGAGATTGAGTCTTAGCTGAAACAGCAAGAAGCCTCACACCTACCCGTAAGGGAGGTGTTGAGATGAATTGTGAGCGAGGCGACGACAGTTTCCCGACCTATGCGTCAGCGCGGAAGGGAAACATGGAGGAGACAAGCAAAAAATTTTGTTTGCACCCATAAATTTGATAGAATAGATGTGGTTAACTTCACCC
>NZ_JBHFLM010000133.1:0-5778 GCF_041928655.1 Pelatocladus sp. BLCC-F211
TATTTATTTACCAGGGTGTCCACCCTCAGCAACTCGGATTCAAACAGTTCTAGAAGCGTTGCTGCGAGGAGAAAAACCGCGGCTGATCGCAGAGTAACCCAACATTATCAAGGCTTTGTTGGGTTTCGCTTGCACTCAACCTAGTGTGTTAATTCTGTGGATGGTAGTCAGTGCAAGAGTTCATGCAGTTTCTGTGTCAGGAGTAGTCGCCAATGAAAGGGTTCGTCTTTGGGAGAGCATAGAAGAACCGAAAACAGATTTAACCCAAGAATCAACATCTATAAAACTCATAGCTTCCATTGCTTTTTTGACTTGGCTAGTTGTAATTTTTAGTGTAAATAAAGGAATCAGTAAAATATTAGTACCAATATCTTTAATAGTTCGTCTAGCTGTAAAGAATTTATATTTACCAAATAGAGATTCAATCACATCTGAAGTACCAAGTAGAATTTGTGATACTGGAACCTGATTAGCTTCAAAAGTGAGATATTCGAGAATTTGGGACTGAAATTTTTGTCCGATTGGTGTCAAAGAATGATTTGAGATAGTATTTAACCATTGTTGTGGAGATTGAGAATGTAACCCTTGAGTCTTTAGTTGTATCTGTACAGAACGAATCTGGGTAAGCATTTCAGCATAAATTTGAATATTGTGTTGATAATAAAACAGCCAACCCAATTTATCGTAAAATTTTCTTCGTCCTAAATTGGAGTATTGACAAATGATTTCTCCATGAGACTGCCATAATTCTTCTCCCAAGTTATTTAAGAGAGCTTGACTAAATTCATGAAGACTTTCATAAGTTTTTGGTGTAATATTTTTGAGAATAGTTAGAGTATCTTTACTTAAAATCAAGCTTAATGGTGAGATAGCTTCATCATCTAAACTATAGGCAGTGCTAATTAAAGAAAAATCCTGTTGTGCTTCATACTTTATCACCTTCATTGCTCATTCTACTAAAATGTCAACATTATGATAACGAGATTTATTTCTTTGTTTAGGCGGAATGAGAAAATATAATTTAGTTTGCTGAATTCGTTGACGAGTTATGCAACATAGTTGTAAAAAATCGTGAAACATTTTATCTGGAAATAGCTCTTTTTTCAAGAGATTAGCCATTTTATGGGTGATGTCATAAGTGGTAATAACCTCCGGGTTATCTTGTTTATATAAATCTATCCCTTTTTTGATATCACTTCCCCAATCTGAAATAATTTGTACAGGAGTTCCCACACGCTCTGATAAATTTCTTAATTTTTCTAATATCATTACCCCAGGGGATTTATCCATAATTTCTAGACTTAGTACTTCTACGTCTTCATGTTGTAAACTCCTCTTTTCTTCTCGAATAATTCGGGTTAATTCTTCTTGAGGTATACCGAGAATAACCAAGCACTTCGATGTTCCTAACTCGAACGTCATATCTAAGATAAATATCCAATCTTTTCGATATTCTTTCTGGCGAGTTAATTCATATAATCCCAATCGTAATGACCATTGTCTGATCGTGTTAAAATTAGGTGTTGACCAGATCCAATTTCTTGCCAGTATTTCAAAGTTTTTTGCAATTCCTCTGAGGCTGTTTAAGCCTATAAATAAGAATTTAATTGCTGTTTCTATTACAAGCACTCGATAACTATGTCCCTTTGGTCTTAACTCTGCTAGCTCTTGCTCTTTTAACTCCATTAGTTGTTGACTCTGTTTGTTTAATTCTTTGGATTTGGTAACTTCAGTTTTTTTTTTCAAATTTTCTAATTCTCGTTCTAATTCCTCTTGTTGTCGTTGTGCTGACAGTGCTTTCGCTTTCCAATTGTCTCTGCTTGCACTTAAGTCTCTAATCTTGATTTCCATGACTCGCATTTTTTTCTGCTTTTCTGTAGCTCTTTTTTTCCATAGGTCTCGGCTTTTTTTAAACAGCCTAACTAATCGGCTATCCTCACTTTTAAACCCTTCCATTAGCTTTTTACCTTTGTGTCTCAGTTCCCTCAAGCCTTATCAGTAAATCACAAAGTTTTTTAGAAGCTTTACCAAATAAGCATTCAAGCGCTCACACCCGTTTCCCAATAAACCACCTTTTAATAAGCATTGAGTGCCGATGACATTAAGTGCTGATAAGAGCGATCGCTCTTGAAGTAAGCGTTGTTAGACTCCTTTTTGAGTAGGGATCTTATCCTTGTTTTCCGTAGTTTTCTGCCCCTGCTTGTGATTTACTGTTATACCACTTTCAGGTATCCTACTTCTCTAGCATACTTCCTGCATGAAAAAAATTCAGCTTTCTCGGTCAAAATTAACACGCTACACTCAACCCAACCTACATTTCTTCTTAACTGAACCGTATTGACCTCTGACTTTGATTCTCGTCGTCGAGTGTTTGATATTCGTCAAAGAACCCCACCCCGACTTCGCCACCCCTCCCCGCTGGCGGGGAGGGGTTGGGGGTGGGGTTCTGACAATATATTCTCTGATCTCTTCGCGATTCAAAACCCCACAGCAGATTTAGAATTCACCGATATCGAAGTCGAGACAATTGCCAATACATTTCACCCACACCAAATTCTCAAACACAGCGCAGCGACAAAAGCAGCATTATTAGCAGAACAAGCAAACGCCGATAATTTCCGCAATGCTTACTGGCTGCATTTTTCTTGTCACGGTTACTTCAATTTCAACTCTCCCTTAGAATCTGGTTTACAGTTAGCAGATACTCTGATTTCTCCCATTCCGGCGGATCTCGAACCAAGTCGCCTGTTAAAAATACCTGACGACGCGGCGATTAACTTAGAAAAATGCCTCACCTTAGAAGATATATTTAATTTAAGTTTCCCAAACTGTCGTCTTGTGACTCTTTCGGCTTGCGAAAGTGGCTTAGTTGACTCTAGAAATACCAGCGATGAATATATCGGTTTACCAAGTGGATTTATTCGCGCAGGTGCAGCCAATATAGTTAGCAGTTTATGGACAGTTGATGATTTTTCGACAGCGATATTAATGATGAGATTTTATGAAAATCTGCAAACTCTAACTCCTAATGTTCCTTGTGCGCTCAACCAAACCCAGAAATGGCTTCGCCAAGTTAGTCAAGAGGATTTAATTCTATGGATTGATAGTAAAACCGAGATGGATGCAAAGCATAAATGGAAAATTAGAAAGAGATTGGAGCAAAACTATTTACCAGAACAATTACCATTTAAAGAACCGTGTTTTTGGGCTGGATTTTGTGCAATTGGAGAATAATTTTAGTCCAATACGCTTGGTGTTAGAGCCAAAAACTTTAAATTTTGTAGGTTGGGTTGAGGCTTTGCGAAACCCAACAAATACTTGAAAATGTTGGGTTTCCTTCGTCAACCCAACCTACAATTATCCTTAACTGGATTTTGTGCAATTGGAGAATAATTCTAGTCGAATACGCTTGGTGTTAGAGGCAAAAACTTTACATTTTGTAGGTTGGGTTGAGGCTTTGCGAAACCCAACAAATACTTGAAAATGTTGGGTTTCCTTCGTCAACCCAACCTACAATTATCCTTAACTTAAGCGCATAGCACAGGCTACACCAACAAAAATCAAATAGGAGAATCAAATATGGAACCTGATAAATTAATTCAAGCTTTTACACAAGTGGTGGAAGAACAAGATTATGTTTTTGATCATGTAGCGATTGAGGATATTTCATCATTACGAAAGACTCTTGCTGATTTAAATCAGCACACAACAGAATCCTTTGCGGAAGCAATTCGCTTGTGGTACATCAATCATGAATCTGTGAGAGATGCGGTATTAATTACGGAACGGGAAATTACGAAAGTAGAAAAAACAAATCCTGTGACTCAGGAAATTACTTTAACGAATCAGTATCGAGTTATTGATGAGGGGTTGCAAAAGTTGGAAGATAAAAAGCGGGGAGAGGAGGGAGAGAAATCGAACTAGTCTCAAGAGTATTAAGATCCCCGACTTCTTTAAGAAGTTGGGGATCTGGAGTCTCAATAATTCATTTATGATTGCTATATCAGCATTTTTATTTTTTGCCCTCAACACACCCTACATACAATTTTATAAACTATAAATGGTTCAAAACGCGATATATCGCGTGTGGTTCTGGTTCAAGACGTGATGAATCGCGTCTCTACAAGATGTATGATGACAAAATAATTTATGAAAATATATGCGCCTAATATTCATTTATTTGCTTTTCAACTTTATAAACCGGCAAATCTTGAGGAAATTAATGCAGATGAGCAAAATAAACTTTGGCACGGTGCAGATGCAATAGTTAAGACTATCCTGCACACAGATTTAAATCTCAGCCAAAATATAGATGTTAGCAAAAATTCTGATAGCCCGCGTGTTGATTTGCTCAAAGAATCAGCAGTCAAAGATGGTAATCATTCCCTACCTTTTGAGAATAAGATTTCTGTTGATCATCAGCAAGATGTGATGATCAAAGGCTTTGCTTATCCTGTACAATTACATGATAGCTATGGTTTGTCGCTCAATTTACGCCGTCCCGAAAAAGAAGCGGATGGTACACCAAGCGTAGATTTAGACATTAGTTTTCTCAGTAATTTAAATCCTCATAATTGCCTTACTCTCTCGCCAAATAAACTTTTTCTCGGACAAACTTTATTAATTACGGCTTGGTTAACGGGCGCGAAAGATAAGAAATATCTGTATGAAATCGCCGAATCATGTTTGCAAGCTGTTTTTGCTGATGCTAAACAACGTCCCTCTTTTCATCGTCAGGGAGAGTTATTTGGTAGTCCAATTTTTGAATATGGATTGTTTAGCGAATTAGCTAATTATCAGCATGTGCTAATTTGGCTATTTGTCGATGAGCAAGCAGATGAAAAATTCGGTTTAATCTATTCAGAATTATTAGATTTATTTTTCTTTCGCACTAAGGTTGTCAAAGCTTATCAAGATAGCCGAAAAACTTATTATTTATTAGATGAACAGTATAAAAATATAGAAAGACAACTCGATAAATTATCAAATCAGAAGATTGATAATTTAAATCAAAAAGATTTAAATGAATTAACAGAAAAATTAAAATACTTAGCCGAATTAGCAGTTAAATACACTCGCTTACTACGAAATCTCGAAGATTATCAAAACACAATTGCGATCAATTCAGAAAATTATCATGACCGCTTACAACAAATTTCTAGTAAAACCCAGCAAGCTGATTTAAGCTTTTTAGAAACTTTTTATCACAAGATTTCTGCGTTATTCCAAAAACAAATTAATTTCGATTTGGGTTATTTTAAGCACGGTACAGGATTATTAGAGCAAGTAATCTCCTCAATTCGTGGGATAGTAGAAATAGAACAAGCTAAACGCGATCGCTCGTTAGAACAAACAATCCAAATTATCGGTGTCGCTTTGGGTGGTGGTGTGATCGTCTCTGGTGTGGTGACTCAACATATAGACAAACCCTTTGCACCAATTTCTGTAAAGAATCCACCTCATCCGATGATTTTATCTTTGTTTTGGAGTTTTGTGGCGATCGCTTTTTTGTGGTGGGTGGCTCGGTGGTGGACTAATAGAAAATAGGGAAGTCTAATATCAGGTTCGCTTGATTACTTATAATTCAATACGGTTCAGTTAAGAAGAAATGTAGGTTGGGTTGAGTGCAAGCGAAATCCAACAAAGCCTTGATAATGTTGGGTTACTCTGCGAGAAGCCGCGCAGGGCGCGTCTACGTTCCTCAAACGCCAGGTGCTATAACGGGGGGGACCCCCGCAACGCACTGGCTCCCCAACCTACGCTAGTTTTAGTTTTTAG
>NZ_JBHFLM010000134.1:0-15231 GCF_041928655.1 Pelatocladus sp. BLCC-F211
TTCCATAACATAGTTAAACCTCGTCCATCTTGGAAAGAGGAGTTTTTCAAAAAGGACATTATGTAGGTTGGGTGGAACGGAGTGTAACCCAACATTAACCAGACTATAATGTTGGGTTTCGCTGTCGCTACACCCAACCTACAAAACTACTTAGTGAAATTCAATTTAATTATGTTATTAATTGCCAGGTACTAAGAATTGGCAGCGAAGGTTGGCGCAAAGGCAAGCTTAATATTGAGGTATGTATATTATCTCTTAACCCCAATCTTAATCAAATTTACTTGGAATTTCATCCAGAAGAGTTTATTGAATATGATTCACTTTTAGATGATATTTGTAAAATTATCGCTGAAAATTAATTACATCATCCTGTAATTATCCTATGTCAGGGCATTTTAGCGATCGCTACATTATGATTAGATGCAATATTTGCTGGAGGTTTTCTCGTGTTTGAAGCCAGAAGGTGGCGTAAAGCTAGAAGGAATATTGCAGAAGATTTGGCTGGGTATCTATTTATGTTCCCTGCGATTTTGGTTTTACTAACTTTTGTAGTTCTACCGATTGTTTGGGCAATTTTCCTATCTCTGCAAAAAGTTCAACTTCTTGGTGGTATTAAGTACGAGTTCATTGGTTTTCACAACTTTACACGGCTAGTGGAAGATGAACGGGTTTGGATTGCTCTCAAGAATACCGTGGAATACGTTGCCATTGTTGTACCCATGCAAACTATTTTGGCATTAGTCCTAGCTGTGACTCTCAATTCGGGGATTCGTGGGAAAAACTGGTGGCGCATTCTTTACTTTTTACCCACAGTTACTTCTTCTGCGGTGTTGACGCTCATCTTCATGTGGATTTACAACACTGATGGATTACTGAATGATTTTCTTGCTTTTGCGGGACTACCTACTTACAACTGGTTAGGTGATCCGGCGGTAGCACTCAAAGGTATTATGATCATGAATATTTGGTCAACAGCACCTTTTTACATGGTCATCTATTTAGCAGCGTTGCAGGATATTCCCCAATCACTCTACGAAGCGGCGGAATTAGATGGTGCTAATGACTGGCAAAAGTTGATCTACGTTACGATTCCCATGCTCAAACCTGTTACCTTCTTTGTAGTAGCAATGGGGATAATAGGGACTTTTCAGCTTTTTGATCAATCTTATATATTTTCAAATGGTAATGGTGGCCCCAATAATGCTACCTTAACGGTGGTTTTGCTGATATATCAAGCAGTATTTCGTAACTTACAAATGGGGTATGCAGCCGCGATCGCTTTTTTACTAGCAACAGTCATCATTATAATTACATTGTTGCAAAGGCGGCTGTTTGGCGTTCAAAGGGAATAGGGAACGGGGAACAGGGAACAGGGAAGGTAACGCCTAAAATCTAAAACTCATAGCGAATCTCTCCCTTAATTACATTGTTGCTAACATCTTCTCGCCCCAACATCACTTCATAGTCGATCGCACCTGCAAGATTTTGAGAAAAAAGTATCTGTGTTCCTGCACCTAATTTAAAATAGTCACGATCAGGTTCACTTGTTTGGACACGCATCGGTATACCTGGTTGGGTCACAAGTTCTGTGGTGATGGTGCGCTCTGTGGATGCAAATTGATATTCATAACTGGCGTGGATATTCGGTATGATGGAACCAACATCAGTGTTAAGTGTGATGGCAACTTGAGCGCCGACACTCAAAATTAATGATTCTGCTTGTTGATCATCTACTTTCAGATTGAGACTACCCGCACCTGTTTCGGTGTAATGATTGATGTTGATGCGATCGTATTTCAAACTAAGGGTGGGGCCATAAGAAATATTACCTGATTTAGCAATGTAACCACTATTGATATTCACTGAAAACTGTGTACCATCAGTGTTAGCTGTCGCCCTGCGGTGATCGAAATCAATTTGGCGTTTGATATCAAAGTCATTATTCCCGTAGCTAATCACAGCATTCGTGTAAAATTCTTTCTCGACATAGTTGCTATAGACTGAAACAGCATAGCCATCAATTTTGATGTCACCTTGATTTTGATGCAAGTCAGTTTCATGATTAACAACACCCAATGCTACCCCTACAGCAAGTTGATCTGTGACGTTGTAATCAACGCCTGCGGTGACACCACCTGTTGTATAGTCATAATCTGGATGCTCATCAGAATGTTGACTACCAAGATTTACGTCACCGTTAACGAATACACCCCAGCGATGTGTTGATTGTGTTTGCGAAGTCTTTTGCAGTGCTAACAAACGATCATCGATCAGCTGCGCTTGTGTTTGGGCTATATGCAAGGCGATTTCCACTTGTGGAACGATCGCTGCTGGAGCATCCAACACAGCTTCAGTGTATTCTGCAATAAACTGGTGTCCACGATCTGTAGGATGAACCTGATCCCAAAATAAATATTCATCAGGATTAGAGCAAATTGTACCTGCTTGTTGAGCAAAACAAGGATCATTTGTATTTGTTAAACCATATCGCTCAGGCTGGTCAATAACTTCGTTAAATAAAGCATTAATATCAAGCGGAACAATGTTAACGTTGTGGTTTTTAGCTATTTCTTGAAGAGCAGAATTTAAGTTATCATTGTGACTTTTAATTAAAGCTGTGGTGGTGTCAGCAGTCCCTTGCGATCGCTCTTGTGGAGTTTTGCCTAAATCTGGTAAGTTAGGCACAATAATATTACGAGCGCCTTTATTAATTAGTGTTGTAATTGCATGAGATAAATTATTGACTACTACTTGCGTATCAGTTGCTCTTTTTGCTGTTGGCTGAATTAGGTAATCATTAGCACCAGCCCATAAAATAAATAAGGCATTTGGACTAGGGTTTCCTGGTGTAGAAGTAAAATCGTTGATTTGAGAAGACAAAGATGGAAGGGGTATGATTAGTGACTCACTCAGGACATTAGTATTTCCAGATGTGGAACCACCAACAGCATTATTATTAGTTTCATTGGAATCAATATTTAAGTATGAACCTAGTATTTCCACCCAAATCGGTCCATTAGAAAAACGCCCTTTAAAATAAGGTGGACTGAGGGGAATTGTACCTCCTGTGATTCGATATAGGTTGCCATTATCAGATAAACTGTCACCGAAAATAAAAAGTTGATCGTAATCCCCTGCTAAACCTTTAAAAGGTAATAAATTAGATACAACAGAAAAGGCGATCGCCACTGGAATTTTTTTGCTCACACCATTTTTTTATCAAAATATTTGGCAAATTTTACTAAATTTCCCAGCAGTAACGCTCTAACAAATTATTAAATTTTCTTTGAATTAATGCAAAGATTAGATGTTGATTGTTGATGATTGATAGTTCCAATCAACCATCAACAACCAATACCAAAAAATTTAATCCTGTTGACGAGAAAATATACGCGCACCCCACAGAGAAAGAGCGATCGCCATTGCTAGTAAAATTGGCACACTATACCAGGGAAACTGGGATAAGGGTAAATAAGCAACTGCACGTAGTCCGATGCTGGCGTAGGTAAGGGGTAATAGGTAAACTACTATTTTGAGAATTCCTGGTAATGTACCTGGATCAAAAAATGTCGCCCCTAAGAAAGACATCGGAATGATGATGAAGTTATTGTAGAGTCCTACCGATTCGAGCGATCGCACTGTCAACCCCACAATTACCCCCAATCCCGCAAACACAGCACAATTAAGTACCACTAACAACAAAAATAGGGGATGGAGAAACCTCCAATTTCCGGTGAACAGTAAAGCAACCAAAATAACAGAACCGGAAGTCATCAATCCCCGTACAACTCCCGCTAGCATTTTACCTATGTGCAAGGCTAGGGGATGTACCGGGACGAGTAACAATTCCTCAAAGTTTTTGGTAAAAAGTCTTTCTCCACAAATAGAAAATGTCGTCCCACCAAAGCTAATTGTCATTGACGACAAAGCCACCATACCTGGCAAAATAAATTCCAAGTAGTTACCATAGCTACCACTAATTCCTGAACCTGGGCGGATGGAACTACCTAAACCTAAACCAAAAGCCAAAATATAGATCAGTGGAGATATTAACCCTGATGCGGCTACTTGGACAATTCTGACACGTAATTTTAACCAATCTCCCCACAAGACAGTGAGGATATCTGCTAGAAGAGTTTGAAATTGCGAAACTTTAAAGCCCTGGTTTGAAAATAGCGATCGCTGATAAATCACTTTCTTAGAATCATGTATAAAGATATTCTTAATTAATTATTTAACATTTCTTGATAATCTACTAGCAGAAGTAGCAAAAGAGGACAACAGAAGGGGGAACAAGGGAGATAAAGGAGAAAAGGGGGACAAGGGAGACAAGGGAGACACGGGAAAAAACTAATGACCATTGTACAGACGCGATTCATCGCGTCTCTACTAATGACCAATGACCAATGACCAATCACAGCTAAGAATCGGCATACTGATATATATAAGGAGAGGAACTCAACCCACTCCCGACCGTCCAAAATGTAAAGAGAACAAAGCGACAATGAGACGTAAACCTTCTGGTAGAACAACTACACCTCCTAAACCCTCTCTTTTCCAATCCCCACTGTTTAATTTCACTACCATCGCAATCTTGGGAGGGGTGTTTGTTTTGGGTATAGGGATTGGTATTGCTTTTAGCTCTACAGCGACATTTACACCAACTAACGTCGCTTCCCGTGAATTTATTGATACCAAAGCACCAAACCCAGAGATTTGTGTGCAGTATGGAGCGAGTGCAATGGTAATGGATACCAGGTTATTTGTCACACTCAACCCTTTTAATGTTTATGTTTCTCAACCGAGTATGCGTCCGGGATGCGTTTTGCGTACTAATAACTGGGCGATTTTAGAGCAACGCAAGCTAGTAACAAACGAACAGGTTAGAGAATGTAAAAATCGTCTGAACACTTTTGGTTATACAGGTGACTTGGGTCAAAAACCTGACATTAATTGTGTTTATCAAAATGAAGCAGCGAAAAACTTCTTTGTTACTGATCCAGGAGCAGTTGCACCATCTATAGAAACAGATAGATTTTAGTTAGAAGTTATTTGTCATTGGTCATTAGTCATTAGTCATTTTTTGTTAGGTAGAGGTTGACCAAACTCAATTGCTTGTGAATTGGGATTGGTAATTTGACTATTAGAGGTATCAGGAAGTGGGTAATTTGGTAAGTTTGGTGTGGGGAAAAAAGGGATACTATTGAGATTACCAGACTGGTTAGGAAAAATAGGTGGAGGAAGAGTAGAATTTGGCGGTTGAGAAGGGTTATTTGGAAGCAAGGGTGGTACAGTCACTAAAGGCTGCTGTTGGTTATTAGTTGTTGATGGTTGATTGTTGATAATTGGTAGTTGGTTGTTAGTTGTTGATGGTTGATTGTTGATAATTGGTAGTTGGTTGTTAGTTGTTGATGGTTGGTTGTTGATGATTGGTAGTTGGTTGTTAGTTGTTGATTGTTGATTGTAGTAACTTGTGCTTGGGAGAGGTTGATTGCTTGAAGGTGGAGGTGGGTTGTATAAACCTGGATTTGGTGTCTGCTGATTGGCAGGAAAAAGGTTTGTGGGTGTTGAATATGTATTGTTGCTAACGGTAACAGGACGTAGAATCCAACGTGTAGTATTTTGTGGAGAAACAGGTTGTAGTTGCAGTTGGTTGAGATTGATAAAAGTACCTGGCGTTAAATCCATTACAACGCGAGTCACATCTGCATTTAATTGCGAGATACGAATACTTTTTATCGCCCCAGAGAAATTTTGTTGAGTGGAAACATAACCCAATTTAGTACTTGGTAAATCTACAACTATGCGATCAGGCTGAGACAGAAAAAAGTAGCGCGGTTGTGAAGGTGCAGACAGGGTAATTTCTAGCTGTAATGATTGTGGATCAAAACGCCAGTCTTCTAATTTTGATATTGGTACGGCATTACTACTACCAGCTTCGAGAGTCAATGCTGTGCATAGACTAAACAAGCTAATTTTAAATAAAAGCTTGTTTTTTAATTGACTTTTCATTATTTTATACCGTTATTTGGGTAAATACTGAGAGTTATTATTGCACCATTTTTATATTCTTTTTCGGAGATATCTATCGAGGAGTTCGTGATCGCAACTACGCCTTACCTAAGCGCAAAGCGATCGTGTCGTTCGTCAAAATTGATGATTGGGCCCTTCGGCACAATTTGATTAGGATTAATCTCGGTCATACTCATGTAATAGCCGCGCTTGATATGGTCGTTATTGCAGGTTGCTTTAAACTCAGGACGCTGATATAGATCCTTTAGATAATTCCAGAGGTTTGGATAGTCGATAATTCGCCGCAAATTGCACTTAAAATGGCCATAATACACTGAATCGAAGCGATACAGCGTTGTAAACATACAAATATCAGCTTCCGTGAGTTGCTTTCCACATAAATAGCGCTGCTTGCTCAGAATGACTTCCCATCGATCTAAATTCTCGAAGAGTTCTGTTACCGCATCTTCATAGGCTGTTTGTGAAGTCGCAAAACCAGCGCGATATACACCAGCATTGATTGGCAGATAAATTGCATCAATGGTTTGATCAATCTGCTGTTGTAGATCATGTGGATATAAGTCTATTTTCTGTATTGCCAAAGAAGCAAACTCTACATCAAACATCCGCATGATTTCGCGAGATTCGTTGTTGACGATTGTTTGAGTTTGCTTATCCCACAACACCGGAACAGTAACTCGCCCTGTGTATTTGGGATCGGCTTTTAGGTAGATATCTTGTAAATATTGTGCGTGATTTACTAAATCGGGAATGGCTCCAGGTGCTTGAGAAAACTTCCAACCCTTGTCGCTCATAATCGGATCGACGATAGAGACTGAGATGGCATCATTCAAACCTTTGAGTTCTCGCATAATTAAGGTGCGATGCGCCCAGGGACACCCCAAGGAAGCGTAGAGGTGATAGCGTCCTACTTCTGCCTTAAACTCACTAGTTCCATCTCCACTCACGCGATCGCGAAACGTTGTTGGTATCTCATGGAACTCACCGCTTTGATTTTGCTCATTTCTATCAGTAATCCATTTACCTGAGATCATGATTCCTGATGTCATAATTGTCTCCTAAGCGTGATGGTGGAATTGTGCCTTTACTGCTCTATTTCATTCGATAAAAGCACTAGAAATATATTCATATTAGGATTATCATCAGGAATCAACATCTGAAAAAGGTCTTGAATACCTTATCAACGAAATATATACATTACCTCTGGCTTTCGTTGTTATACTCTTAAGAATAAATTTGCTGAGGTTTATTGAGAGCTAAGTTTAGAGTTCACAGAGGTATTCTATTCACCTGCAAATAACTATAAAATTTCAATGGCTACTTGAATTTGCTGGATTCTCTTGATTTTTTTGAGGTACAGCACTAACTTTAATTGCTTTATTGATACCACTGATTGATATCTGCCCAGTTAAATTATCTTGCTTTTCTATTTGCATTTGTAAGTTAACTATTCTCTGAGCTTTTTTATCTACTGCATCTGTGTTTTTGCAAAGGAGATAATTAGGTATTTGTCCCGATAAACTAATATTTTGGTTTTTGTATCTACCAGTGAGAGTAGGGTGTTCTTTTATAGTAGATATTTGTTGAGAATTCAGATTTGCTGGTACGAAAAGTCCATTTAAGTACACTCCTGATTGATGAATATTTAAGATGACCGTGTCTGGTTGATTGCAATCAGGCAATTTTTCTCCAAATATCAGACTATAGTTCTCTTTGAGAGAGAGAGGAGCTTTTAAATTATTTTCTCCATAAGTAGTTACAGTTTTAAACAATAGTAATACTGAACAAATTGCGACACCATAAAAAGTTAGGGATTTGAGATGTAAATGATTCATACAAATAAGAATAGAGTGTAAATTATGACTTATAAGCTATGAATGATGAAGCTTTTCATAATTCATAGCTTATACTTTATAAGTAAGTTGGTGGTAAAAAAAACACAAATTACAAAACGCAAATACCGTTGAAAGACCCTCGCCAGTAGTTTTAGTGTCCCGTCTTACTAATTACAAATGACAAATGACCACTACTGATATCTTGCACCTCTACGGCTATACAAACCAAGTCCACCTGCGCGGACTAACTGAAAATTGAGGGTTATAAACCCACGTAGGTGGGTTTCGTATGTGTAGCCGCGACTTCTAGTCACCTGGTGCAAGATATGAAACTACTTAATTTCTAACTTGTAACTTCTGACTTAGTCTCACTCAGAACAGAGGTAAGATGAGAAATGACTTTGCTGTAACGACGGGTAATAAGTAGCGAAGAACGACATTCGATCGCTAGTTCATCTGTATATCTTCCCAGTGTTTGGCGTTCTATGCCCCAGGTACTGCTAGCACCTGCTATTGTGAGATCAACGCCTTGAGAGGCTGCAACTACGGCTTGCATAGGATTTGTGGCTTCGATTGTATTGATGCTAATGCGATCGTTTACACTACTAGGCATTTGCTCCATTAAAGTTTGCAATTCATAACTTAATTCGTCTTTGACTTGATGAGGTGATAGCACCTGTAATACTTGCAAATAACAAGTATCACGGTTTACTAACAGTCTCAAAGCCAAAACTAGTGCTAAATCATCATGGATGTTACCAGAATAGGGTACTAACAAACTTTCTAGCCGTTCTTCACCTCGATCAATAAATACTGCAACATCAACCGTGGCAGCTGTGAGAATTTGACCAACTCGCCCACCCAAGCGATTATTACTAAAAGCGGGACGGTGCCATCCCACAACCACTAAATCTGCTTGTTCGAGTGCAGCTATCTGTATAGTTTCTCGTGCAACGTTGTTGGAGACACGAACTATGGGGTGAACATAAGAACGTGCTGCTGGTGGTTCTAGACGTTGAATCAAGTCATCTAAAAGCTGATGTCGTTCCTGAATTAATCGGTTTGCCTCAACTGGTGTACTCTCATAAGCATAATCTTCTTGTAGTTCAATGAGGCTAAGGGGATTAACAATAACGGGTTGTTGATAATTTACTGCGATCGCAACTGCTAATTGTACTAAACCTTTTTGAGTATCTGGGTTGGCAACTGGTACTAGAACTCTGTAGGGACGATCAGCAATCTCAGCATCAATATCTGTTTCTGGCTCTGTCTCTACTACGTTCAACTTGATGAGCTTTTTGGGATAAGTCCACTCTAACAGTGGTGAGGTCATAAATGTAGTCACTAAAGCCATGATCACCAACATTGTGAAGAGTAAGGGTGAAATTACACCCAACTCTAAACCAATATTAAGTACAATTAGCTCAGTTAAACCGCGCGTGTTCATTAACCAACCAAGTGCAGAAGCTTCTCGGTTATTAATACCACTAACTCTAGCTGCTACATAAGTGCCTACATATTTGCCTGCGATCGCTATTGCTAGCACCAGTACGCATAATAACCATAATTCTGGACTGTTGAGCAAACCAATTTGCGTCCTCAGACCACTGTAGGCAAAAAACATTGGCAAGAGAAAAATCAAGACGAAATCTTCTGTTTTCACTGCTATTTCTCTAACCAAACCAGCATTTTTCGGCATGATAGCCCCTAGTAAAAATGCCCCAAAAATCAAGTGAATACCAATTAATTCGGTGATTAAGGCTGAAGCAACTACCCCTGCATAGATTAACGCTAAAACCAATTGATTAAGGCGTTTATTACGGCGATAGTAATTCGCAAGGCGAGAGAGAAAATTTCTTCCCAACGTCACCATGACGCCGATGTATAACAAGCTTTCAACAATGGTAGGAAAAGCAGCAGTAATGCTACCTGTGCGTGCTACTGCGATCGCAACAGCTAAAACGCACCAAGCCGTGACATCATCTACAGCAGCACAAGTTAACGCCAATGTTCCCAAGCGTGTTCCTTGGAGGTTGTTTTCTGTGATAATTCGCGCGAGTACTGGAAAAGCAGTAATTGACATTGCTGCTCCCAAAAACAGAGCAAAGGCTGTAAAGGACACACTGGCGTTAGAAATCAATGGATAAAGCAATACCGCTAGCAGAGTTCCCAAAGAAAACGGTACTAAAATACTGACATGTGAGGTCAAAACTGCGACTTCCAAATTACCACTAAGGTATTTGGGATTTAACTCCAGACCGATGAGAAACATGAAAAATATTAACCCGATCTGAGACAGAACATTTAAAAAAGGAACTGTTTCAGGGGGAAACAAGGTAGCTGACACTTCTGGAGCAACCAAACCAAATAGAGAAGGACCGAGCATAATTCCGGCTACAATCTCTCCGATGACTAATGGTTGGTTAATCCACCGGAATCCTAATCCTACTAGCCGAGACAGTCCAATGACAATCAACACCTCAATTAAAACGAGAACAACTGTGTGCATAGTTTCCTCACAAGCGACTATCCGGTGTCCCTTAGATGATTCTTTAAATCGCTTGAAAATGTCAACCTTTATGGCTTACATAACTGCAATTATTGTTCAAACGTGATGTTAATTGTTATTACAAGTAAACAATCAAGAAGGAAGCTATAGAAAATTATTTTTATTCTCCATTTTCTATGCTTTTTTTATTTATTTTGACCTCATACAGTTTTTGATTAATTGGGAATAATTAATCATATTTATGGTTTAATTTTTTACTGAAAAATATATCTATTTGTAAAGAATATTAAAAATATTTGTTGTTGGTGTTTATTTATTGCTGATCAGTTTTCCCAAGCAACTATCAACAACCAACAAACAACATATTTAAGTTATATATTCGGTACTTGTTGAACTGAAGATTGTTCGTATATTGTACCTTGTAAAAACATGTTAACTAACGGTGATGCCATGAGCGTAGTAACAATCGCCATAATCACCATAATGGTGAATAAAGTTGGAGTGATGATACCTTGCTCTAGACCAATATTGAGAATAATTAACTCCATCAAACCTCGCGCATTCATCAAAGCACCGATTGTTGCAGACTCACGCCAAGTTTCTCCTGCGACTTTGGCTGCAAGCATACAGGCGATACCTTTACCAAAAATAGCGATCGCCACAATTAAAGCTGTGATTACCCATAAATATGGTGTATTTACCAATCCAAGTTGAGTGTTTAATCCAGAGAACACAAAGAAGATAGGTAATAAAAATGCAGTAGTCAAATATTCTAGGCGATCGCGAAGTTGTTCGGCAAATTCACCGCGTGGCATTGCTGTACCCAAGATAAATGCACCAAACACTGCATACAGCTTGATCGCATCTGTTAACCAGGAACAGAACATTAAAACTATCAATACTAAAATCAAAGTTTGGATTTTTAAGCCACCATCACGCTTTGTTCTCCGGGTGAAAATCTTTAATGTCGGTCGCCCAATAAAAATAGTCAGTAATACATAAGCTAAACCACCACCAATGGCAAAAGCTGCAATACTTGCATCAGCTTGCAAACTTGCTAGTACAATCGCTAGCAAGCACCATGCAGTTGCATCGTCCATTGAACCTGCTGCTAGGGCTAATGTCCCAAAGCGGGTTTTGGCGATCCCACGTTCATACAACATCCGGGCTAACATCGGGAAAGCTGTGATGGACATCGAAGCACCTAAATATAATGCAGCCGCCCAAGGTGTAATTCCTGCTTTAAAAAGTTCAGCTTGACCGTATAAAAAGAAAGCTGCTGTTGCACCTAAACCAAAAGGTACAAGTATCCCCGCTCCAGAAACCAAAGCTGCACTTTTGACTCGTTGTTTAATCAGATCGGTGTTAAATTCTACCCCAATTAGGAACATATATAGCACTAGCCCTATTTGACTAATCGCAAAAAGAATTGACATTGAGGGGTTGGGAATCTTCTCTCCGGTTGCTAGTATCAATGGTGCTTTAGGAAACAGCCATTGCTGTACACTAGGTGCGATCGCCCCAAATAGTGATGGTCCTAACATTACCCCTGCTATCATTTCGCACACTACATCTGTTTGTCCAAGAAAGCGCTTTCCCAGAATAGTGACGATGCGACAAGTAGCTAAAATAACTGTCAATTGCAGCAGTAGTTTCAAAACCAGTTCAAAGTTCGACATTTGATTTCTTGTTGAGGAGTAATGTTAGTTATCTACAAGCCGATTTTGGCAAAATCCATACATGAGCCAAGACATCGACGATTTTGTATTTCGATAGATATATTTGTATCTTCGGAAACAAGTTTATGTACAGTAGGCTGATAATAATTTTTTTTAAGATAAGTCTCAAATATTTTTAGTGTCTTGGTAATCAAAATTTTTGAACCATTAAAACTCCAAGACACAAAGATTTATAAGTTTTGATTGGTGTATAAATTAAAAATACAAAAGCCTAGTTTCTCAAGAAACTGGGCTTTTTACAAAATAAATTTACATTTATTTTACTCGTCAATTTTCAGTTGAAAAACTACTATTTTTGAAGGTGACTGATAGACTGCACGAAGTTCTTTAAGAGTATTTACTGTCTCGAACACGTAAAGAATATTTTTCGAGGGATTCAATATTTGAATTTTGCTAATCGCCGATAATAGAGACAAATTAATAGGGCCGTCATTAAGTAATTACTACATGTCAGAAGTTGTGACGAAGATAAGTATAAATACTTGTGATAGCTTAGAACTAATAACTTTGCTTATAGGATATATAAGGAATTTCTAGTCTCAGTTTACATTTGGATTAATGTAATATTGATATCTTAGTCTTCTTGCTTGTTGGCAATTAAAAGTATGAGTAATGAATGATGCCACAAAGCTATTTTTGCTTTGTCATGTATTCTAAATCAGCATCTTTTTCATTAAGATACTTGTAATAAATAGCTCATACAATGTCCCATCAAAAAGTAAACAACCATCATTGCGGCTGCGGCTAATGCAACTAATAAACCAGCCAACATCAGAGAAAATTCCTTACTCTCATAGGCTCTTTCCATCAAATGCAGCGACCAGGCTACCAACGCCACATCAAAAACTAATATAGGAATCAACATATTTATTAATATTTATTAATGTTTCTTTACCAAGTTTAACATCATTTTCAGGAAGTGTGTTGAGTACTGGATGTATCTTCAAACAACAGATTTACTAACATTACTGATACATTCGTACTGGCAGTTGATAATGACGCAAATAATTTTTGATTTCCTCCACGGTTAATTCCCCGTAATGCAATAGTGAAGCTAGTAAGGCGGCTTCGGCTCTACCTTCTGTAAGTGCTTCATAAATATGTTGACAATTACCTGCACCGCCGGAGGCAATTACTGGAACTTGTACAGTTTCGGCGATCGCTTTTGTTAATTCGAGGTCATAGCCTGCCTTAGTACCATCGGCATCCATACTAGTCACTAATAGTTCTCCTGCACCTCGTTTTTCTACTTCTTGCGCCCATTTAAGAGCATCGATGCCTGTATTTTGCCGTCCACCTCGCACATACACATCCCAACCTGGATTGGTAGGATCTTTCCTGCGTCTAGCATCAATTGCAACAACTATGCATTGATTACCGAAGCGATCGCTAGCCCGATTAATAAAATCTGGTTCACGTACCGCCGCAGAATTAATACTAACCTTGTCCGCTCCAGCTCGTAACAGATTTTTAACATTTTCTAAGGATTGGATGCCACCGCCAACAGTCAAAGGAATAAAAACTTGTTCCGCAGTGCGGTAAACGACGTCAATTATAGTGTTACGGTCTTCATGAGTCGCTGTAATATCTAGAAACACTAACTCATCTGCTCCAGCTTCGTTGTAAACTTTTGCTAATTCAACAGGGTCGCCTGCATCCTGGAGGTTAACAAAGTTAACTCCTTTTACAACTCTTCCCGCGTTCACATCTAAGCAAGGTAAGATTCTCTTAGCCAGCATGACAAACTTTGTACTCCTAAGTAGTTCCCCGGAATTTAAATTCTAAATTGGCAAGCGTAATTTCTCCAAAGAAAATTTTTGCGTCAGTATTTATACGCGTTGGTGCGCTACCACTTGCCCTCAATAAGTCTACAAGTAAAAGTTAATAGCTGAACTATGGCGATTATTTCCTCGAAAAAACAGCCTCACGATCCAGGCGGTAAACCACCCAAACAGCATCAGGAATCAGCAAAACCATCTTCAGAAGAGAATATTTTGCAACCCGAAGCTGCTATTGATGAACAAGGTAAACAAGAAGAAAGTATTCGACCACATAGGTTTGCCGATTATATTGGGCAAAAAGATTTAAAAGATGTACTGGAAATAGCCATCAAAGCAGCTAAATCTAGAGGAGAAGTGCTAGATCACCTGCTATTGTATGGGCCTGCCGGTTTAGGTAAAACCACAATGGCAATGATTTTAGCAGCTGAGATGGGAGTGAACTATAAAATTACCAGCGCCCCGGCTCTAGAACGACCCAGAGATATTGTTGGACTGCTAGTGAATCAGAAGCCAGGAGATGTTCTATTTATCGATGAAATTCATCGTCTTTCGCGGATGACTGAAGAAATTTTATACCCAGCGATGGAAGATTACAGATTAGATATTACCGTTGGCAAGGGTTCCAGCGCTCGGACTCGCAGTATCCCACTAGCAAAATTTACCTTGGTAGGGGCAACAACTCGTGTCGGCGCGCTGACTTCTCCTCTACGCGATCGCTTTGGCTTAGTACAAAAATTAAGATTTTATGAGGTAGAAGAACTAAGTCTTATTGTTCAGCGCAGTGCTGAGTTACTCAAAACCAGCATTACAAAAGATGGTGCGACAGAAATTGCCAAGCGATCGCGAGGAACACCACGGATTGCTAATAGACTACTCAAACGTGTCCGTGATTATGCGGAGGTAAAATCCTTTGAGCAAGTTTGTGAAAAAGTTGCAGCTGAAGCATTGCACCTATTCCAAGTCGATCCTTGCGGCTTGGATTGGACAGACCGCAAAATGTTGACTGTAATCATTGAACAATTTAATGGTGGACCAGTGGGATTAGAAACAATCGCCGCCACAACTGGTGAAGATACCCAAACCATAGAAGAAGTTTATGAACCTTATCTGATGCAAATTGGCTATTTAAGCCGGACACCTCGTGGTAGAGTAGCGACGGCAGCAGCCTATAAGCATATGGGCTTTAAGCCACCGAGTCAATAACCCCGCCCTAAAGAGGGACGGGGCTTGTAAGAGCCAAATCTTACGTGTTTGACTAGCCCACTGAGCCTAATCAAGGCAACGCACTTCCGAATACTTCCCCAGTTCGGACATACTGTAAGACTGTTTGGTCA
>NZ_JBHFLM010000135.1:0-16042 GCF_041928655.1 Pelatocladus sp. BLCC-F211
CGGTTATTTAAATCAGTAGATGAGTTAAAGAATTTACTGGATAGATTGTTAAATCAGGGAGAACTAATAATTCAATGGGGACGAAAAGTAAAAAATAAAGGAAATGCTGCTATTGCAAACTAAATGTGGAACAGCTTATCACGGGGTAATGATATCATTCCGTTGATCGGAGCGCGACGTCGCAATCGCTTAGAAGAAGCACTCGGTGCTATCAATCTACAGCTTATACCATTTCACAAAAATCTTGATACAAATACAGGTGTGTAGAGACGTAGCAATGCTACGTCTCTACAAGATTCATATGTATCGCTATTAACGTGAAATGGTATTACAGATAATGAACTAGCTCAAATTGAAACAGCAATTCCACTTGACGCTGTCGCAGGCGATCGCTATGATTCAGGTCAAATGGCGATGTTGGATAGCGAAAAGAGTTGAAAAGGGTGTTCGTAGTGAGCGATTTATCGCTCAATTTTTAAGGACTAAAGTCCTTACTACGAACTTATACAACTCATCCAAATTAATGCGATAGATGACTAACTTTTTGAAGGTGGATAAAAATACTTACAAAAATTACCGAATTTTTGGCTTCTCGCCAATCTAGATAATTTTGTCTTTTCTGACTCCCGATTTCTACAAGAAGTCTAATCAATTACTCGACAAACTGCACTACACCCCACTGTCCATTTGTCAACCAATTAGCATCAGATTTTGATACTTTTTCAATTACTTCTGGTTGCAAACCTGCTGCGACTTCTGATTTCAGAGTACGTAAAGCCACCATTGGCACTGGTAAATAACACACAATATCTGCAATATTAGTTGTGAAATCCCAGTGTCTATCTCCTAATAATCTGCGATAATTGGCATCACCTTTAATAATCAATAAATCAGCAGCAGCTAACTCTTGTTTGAGTGAGACGGGTATTTCCCAAAAAGCGAGAGGGGATGTCCAAAAATAATCATCAGACAAAATCAACTTTTCTGATGCAATATAACTTTTTAACCTTTCTGCAACAGCAACAACTTGCTGAGATTTAGATCCTGCGAGAAACTCAACTGTATCATGCACATCTTTAATCAACGCATCAGATACAAAAGTCGGGTGAGGTTTGAGGTGTAGCTTAATTTGATTAATCAGACCACTCCCCAACAAGAAATCTACTAAACACAAATCACAAATTAACTCAAAACCAGCATTATCAACTACAAAATCAATACGTTGACATGCACTACTAATTAATAATTCTGCAACATGGGAAGCATCATCGACCAAGATATGAGCTTTTTGATTTTCAACATCAAAATTACTGCGATCGCTCTCAAATGCTGACCACAAACTCAAGTCTACACGATTGCCCCACAGTGCAAAATGTAAGAGTGTAATCAGAACATTTTGATTTATTTTTCCGTCTTGTTGGCTATCTTTCAACCATTGTGTTACTTGCTCGCACAAAGTAATTATTGCATCTAGGGATGTATTTAATCCTTGAGATTTCTGTAAAGAAAATGGATCAACACCTTGCCATTCACCAGAGCGAAAATAATTGGTAAGATTGAGAATTAGTCTATAAAAATAAGTTTCCGCAAAAAACCAAGGAATATCTATCCAACGTTGTTCTTTGTATGGTTCTAAATATTTTTGCCAATTTATTACATCAATTCCAGTATCATCTTCAAAAGCTAATAAGTATCCTGACGGTAACTGATTAGCCAAGTTTTCTAAACTTTGATTAATACTAGGTGCAAAATTGTTTTCCACAATGACTCGACGAGCAATACCAGGCATCCTTTGAGTTACTGTAAACTCAGTAAAGGTTCCAATTTCTGAGCCTACAAGTGATTCTGGCAGTGGTAACTTGGGAATTTGCGATTTCATCATTAAAAATTTCTCTTTCCCTCGTGTTTTTAGTATTTTATCTTTTGTCATAAGTAAGAGGGAACAGGGAACAGGGATTGGGGACGAGTTCTTAAATTTTGAATTTTGAATTTTGTACGCCCTTGGCGTTCCCGAAGGGTATTTTGAATTTTGAATTGATTTGTCCTCCTTGTCCTCCTTGTCCTCCTTGTCCTCCTTGTCCCCCTTCCAATCCCTTATCCCCGATCCCCAATCCCCCAAGATGGCTGAAAACATTTTATTCAAAAAAGTTAAAAAAACTCTCAAAGAAGCTGATGCTAGCTTTGTTCGCATCCTTTGGTGTGATAACGCCAATATCATTCGTGGTAAAGCTGTACATGTGGAAATGTTACCCCATTACTTTGAACATGGCGTGGGTATATCCGCAGGACAACAGGGTGTTCCGGTAATGTATGATGCTGTTGTTCCTAAAACTGGTTTGGGGCCAGTCGGTGAAGTTTCCCTAGTTCCCGATTGGTCTAGCTTAACTGCTTTACCGTATTCTCCAGGTCATTTTCGTGTCATGGGAAACATGAGATTAAATAATGAAGCTTGGGGTTTATGTCCGCGCCATTTTTTAATACGGATGATAGAAGCAGCAAAAAGTCAAGGGTTAGAAGTACAGGCTGCATTTGAAAACGAATTTTACTTACTGCAACAATTAGGCGATCGCATTATACCCGCAGACTCTACAGTTTTTGCCTCTACCCAAGCCATGGATATTCATCGCGAAGTCATTGATGATATGGCTGAAGCTTTGATTTCCCAAGGTATTCCCGTCGAACAATATTATCCAGAGTCTGGCCCCGGTCAGCAAGAAATATCCATACGATATACTGAAGCATTGCGTGCTGCTGACTGGCAAATTGCCTATAGAGAGACGGTACGAGCCATAGCTAGACGCCACAATCTCAAAGCTTCTTTTTTACCAAAAATCTTTCCGGAGTCAGCAGGTAGCGGTTGTCACATTCATCTGAGTCTATGGTGGCGTGGGCAAAATTTATTACCCGATGCTCAAGGTGTCAATGGTTTATCTGATATGGCAAGAGCATTTATTGCTGGTATTCTTGAGCATTTACCAGCACTGATGGCATTGACGACACCTTGTGTTAATTCTTACCGTCGAATTCGTCCTCATTCTTGGAGTGGTGCTTTTCGTTGTTGGGGATTAGATAACCGTGAAGCAGCTGTGAGAGTACCGAGTGCAGCTGCATTTGGTATTCCCACCCACTTTGAGTTAAAAACAGTAGATGCATCAGCCAATCCTTACTTAGCTTTAGGTGCAGCGATCGCAGCAGGATTAGACGGTGTGCGACAAAATTTGGAACTAGGACAATCAGTAGATGTAGATCCTGGACACTTATCACCAGACGATCGCAAACTGCAAAAAATCGACCCTTTACCCACAAATTTAGGCAAAGCGATCGCTCACCTCAAACAAGATAATGTACTTTTGGATGCGTTAAATCCCCAGTTATCAACAGCTTTCCTGGCTGTACGTCAAGCCGAATGGGAAGCAATGAAAGATTGGGATTTAGAGCAAGAGGTGAAAGTTTTGTTAGAAAGATATTAAATAAAATCGTTTGTCTCCCCACACTTCCCACACTCCCTTTATTCCCCAAATAAACTTTGCAAGTATTCTGGTGTCAAGCTATGATTCCAAACCCACAGACGCCGCATTGCATAGATGAAGGTAAACATGAGAGTTGTCTTATTACTCAAAGACCAAGCATCCCATTTCAGTGTCCCCATCATTCGCTTTAAGGTACGCAAAAGATTATTACGCGTGTAGTTTTGACGGCGCGTTTTCATCAATGTCTTTCCAATCCGCAGCAACCCAGTATCAGGATATAGCCAAACGCCAAAACCCCAAAATTTTGTCATGTGGTTAATTTCGTCTAGTACCAATTCTTCTAAAACATCTTGGAGTGTACCTGTGGTGTGCGCCATCAACCAGAGATACAGACAAGTCGCGCCGTATTCTGTCGCTACACGGTGTAATCCGTGACGATATAAATCTTCATGGGGGTCATCAGTGGGAAGATAACCTCGAACGGTGCGGAGGGTAGGTGTGATTTTTTCACCTGTTAATTGCTGGTAGATTTTGAGTAAAGCAGGAGTGTGTTGACGTTCTTCTTTTTCCCACAAACCCAGTTCTGTTAAATTTTCATTTTCATCCACTGTTCCACCTACAAATCGAGCCATTTGTGGGTGTAAATTTTCCAAATACTGTCGGCTTGTTTGCGTATAGCCCCGGATGGGTGCTTCTGTATCTAACGCACCCACAAGCACAGATAAAAATACCTCTGGGTTTATACTGATTACTTGGTTACAATTAATTGCTTGCCAGTCAATCTGTTTCCAAGGACGTGGTTGGGGATGTTGAAATTGTAGGGGTAAATCTTGCAGGCGATCGCACAATTGTTCGTGACTCAGATATTTATCTATAAGGGATTTAATTCGACGTTGCGTCTGCAAGTAATCAGGCTCAGGATATAACTGACCTGCCAAATCTTCCGTAGGTGGGCTGGTGTTGATAAGCATATTTTATTACTTAAATTTTGACTTCATTGCCCAATAGGTTAAGCGAAGTGACAGGGGTTTGTCAGTAGGGAGAAGGAACAGGGAACAGATTGAAGAATGTGTAATTACCAAGCCCCGTTGGGGCGGGTGTAGGGGTGTAGGGGAAAAAAGACTAGCCCCAACAACCCCTGGGTTAAAAGCCCCGTCCCTTGGGACGACCGCGTTGGACGAGGTTTCAATCCTCGCCCAACGCCTGAACCCCCTATACCCTTATAAAAAAACTCACAAATAATCGATGTTGTGTACAATTATTTATGAGCTATGAATAAATAAGTAAAATATCTATCTTCCTAAATACCTAGTTGCCATCTGCATAGCATCAGCAATATCAACATCACCATCATTGTCAGCATCTAGGAAAGAATTCAAGACAGGGTTTCCATCGGTTTGGGAACTTTCACCAGTTTTCAAGAAATTCAGGACAATAGGAACCAACATTGGTAGTAGTTGTTGAATCATCCCAGCATCTAAACCAGTGCGCTGCGAAACAACTTCAGCCACCTGCTGTTGCATTCCTGGCGAAAATAGAGAGTTGACAGCTTGGGGATTAGGAGAAGTACCACTGTATTCATTAACAACAGCTTGCACTTCTTCAGTACCACCACTAGCTTGCTTTTCTTGCAAAGCAGAACGTACATAATTACCCACAATCCCAACAGCTGATTGCATAGTAGAAGGGTCTGCACCAGTAGCATTACTTAGCTGCTGTACAGTATTAACAATATCACCTAACTGCCCTGCACTACCTTGCTGGTTAGGATTAGCGATCGCATTGATAACTTGATCAAAAAGTCCCATAAGTTTTTTTCCTTTATACTCACGGCAACAAAACCAAATTTTGACATACTCACCGCCCTAAAGGGTCGGTGATTCTTGACGCTTCGTTGACAGATGCAACGCAGTGGCTCCCCTTGTCTCCCGTGTCTCTAACCAACCGGGAGGGCGATCGCAAATTCTGTACCTGAATTTAGTTCCGAATTACAAGTTAGCTTACCGTGGTGTTTTTCGACAATAATCTGATGAGTAATCGCTAACCCCAGACCAGTACCAAGACCTCGTGGTTTTGTTGTAAAGAAAGTTTCAAATATTTTATCTTGATTTTCTTTAGGAATACCAGGCCCGTTATCGGCTATTCGCACTACTACCCAATTACTATTCATAAATTCTGTGCTAATAGTAATTACAGGTACAAATTGTCTATCTTGAGCCATTTTGTCTTCTAAAGCATCAATGGCATTGATTAACAGGTTCATAAATACTTGATAAAGTAAACCTGTGTAACCTTTTACAGGTTGAATCTCTCCATAATTGCAAACAACTTTGATACCTTTTTTCAGGCGATTTTGCAGAATAAAGAGTGTACTGTCGATGCAAGCATGTAAATTAACAGACTGAGCTTCACTGCTATCTAAACGAGAGAAATCTTTTAAACTCCTAATAATTTCTCGCGTTCTTTCTGCCCCAAATTCCATTGATTTCAGAAGTTTTGGTAAATCTTCGGCGATAAACTCAAAATCAATCTCTTCTTCTTTAGCTTGGATTACTTCGTTAGGATGAGGAAATTCAGTTTTATATGTTTGTAATAAATCAAATAAGTCGTTTATATAAGTTTTGGCACTGCCTAAATTGCCATAGATAAAATTTACGGGATTATTAATTTCATGAGCAATACCAGCAATCATTCTGCCTAAGCTAGACAACTTTTCGCTTTGCATTAGTCGTTCTTCAGCCTCAGCATTTTGTGCTTTTAAAAGATATTTTACTTGTTGGATTAACTGGTTAACAGAATCAGCGAGAGTCCCAACTTCATCTTTGGTTGTAACGGATGCTTGCAAGTCAAAATTGCTTTCTTGGGTTACTTTTTGGGCAACTCTAGTCAGGGTTTGCAAGGGACGCACAATGAAAATACTTGTGTAGATTGCCAAAATCACTGCGATCGCAGTTGACAGTATAATGCTACCAATAATAATCTGAGCTTGCAAAACAGTTGCTTGATTTTGGGCTTGATCAGCTTCTTCTTGGTGTTCGCGAACTGTTTTTGCAAACTTGTTTAACTCATGGGTAAATTCATAAAAATCAAGTGCAGTTTGACTTTGAGCAAATTGTTGAATTAATTTCTGTGCTTTTGCTGCTGACTGTGGCTGAGAAGCAAGTAACAACATCTCACCGACAAGCGTCTGGAATTCCTGAAAATATAGCTTGATCGTACTATCATGTTGTTTTAGTAACGCCTGTAAATCTGTTTGCGATGTGCGTTGACTGAATTCTTCTAACTGAGAAAATAACTTTTCAGTTTCTGCCAAATTTGTTTTGAACTCAGAAGTTTTTTGCAGCAGCATTGGGGCTTTATTCAACAAAGGTAGAATTTCTTGTTGATAGGCTTGGATTTCTAATAATTCTCCTTGCAGGGTACTAAATAAATGACCTTCCTCATCCGCCATCATCATTTGATATCTAGCTTGCTGGAAGTAATTTTTGCCAACTAATAACCCCGCCGTTGTTCCTAAAACTGCGACTCCCAGGGTTAGGCCATATCCAAGAATAATTTTTTGTCGAATACTCAGCCGATGGAACACTCGTTTAACCAGGTTATAGAAACGTTCTGGCGACTGTTTGAATTCAGATGATGGGATCATGAGCTAGTTTAAATGTTGCAGTTTTCCATCTGGCGGGTTTCGAGTATAAACGATCCTGTAATTAGCTGCAAAGTATAATTTGATATGAAAATTTTTCTCAGTTTATCAAAACATACTTCTTTCTACTCTGGTGAAAAATACTGAAACAATTAATATTAGAAGCAGAACAAAGTAAGTGATCACTGATCACTGGTAACTGACAACTGAATTTGCCTGCTGCTTTTTTGTGTTAGCCTGTGCCATCCATGCCTCTGTCGCGTATCGTTACGCTTATTGTCGGTCTAATCGTCATTTTGGGACTTTGTCTGTGGCTAATTGACTCTCTGTCACGGCTTTATTGGCAATTGTCCTATTCTCCCTTTTTGGGCAATTTGCTGCTGTTTTTGATCATTGTCTTAATCGGTGCTTTAATCGCTGCCTTTGTGTATTATGTACTGGTGCTTCAGGCTGGCGAAGAGCGATCGCGCCGCACCAAAAGACAACGCCAACGAGTGCAAATTCCCGCCGCCAAATCAGAAGCAGCTTCTTCGACTCTGCAAGCTGTCAAGCAACAAGTAGCCCAAATTCAAGATGAAGTTGCACGCCAAGCTTTACTAAGTAAATCGCGAGAAATTGAAGCAAACCTCAAACGGGGTGAAATTCAAGTCGTGGTGTTTGGTACTGGTAGTGCTGGCAAAACTTCTTTAGTAAATGCGATTTTGGGACGGATGGTGGGCAGAGTAGACGCACCCATGGGAACTACCACAGTAGGAGAAACCTATTGTGTGCGCTTAAGGGGTCTAGAGCGCAAGATTTTAATTACCGATACGCCGGGAATTTTAGAAGCGGGGATAGCAGGTACGGAGAGAGAACAACTAGCTAGAGAACTAGCAACATCAGCAGATTTACTGTTGTTTGTAGTCGATAACGACCTCAGACGTTCTGAATACGAGCCTTTACGTGCATTGGCAGAAATTGGAAAACGATCTTTATTGGTATTAAATAAAACTGATTTGTACACAGAAGACGATAAAGAAGCCATTCTCGCTAGATTGCGCCAAAGAGTACGGGGTTTTATTGCTGCTGGCGACGTCGTGGCAATTTCTGCCAATCCCCAACCCGCCCAGCTAGAAACTGGCGAAATGTTTCAACCAGAGCCAGAAATTATACCATTGTTACGACGGATGGCAGCAATTTTACGGGCAGAAGGTGAAGATTTAGTTGCAGATAATATTCTGCTGCAATCGCTGCGGCTAGGAGAAGAGGCCCGAAAACTCATTGATGGGCAGCGTCGTCGCCAAGCTGACAAAATTGTAGAACGGTTTCAATGGATTAGTGCGGGCGTGGTATCAGTTACACCATTGCCAATGGTAGATTTACTAGCAACAGCTGCTGTCAACGCCCAAATGGTAGTAGAAATTGGGAGAGTTTACGGCTGCGAATTAAATATGGAACGGGGACGGGAATTGGCTTTGTCTCTGGCGAAGACAATTGCTGGTTTAGGGATTGTCAAAGGTGCGTTGGAGTTACTTTCTACGGCTTTGCAGCTCAATGTTGGTACCTTTATTATTGGTAGAGCTATTCAAGGTGTGACAGCTGCGTATCTGACACGTATCGCTGGTAAAAGCTTTATTGAATATTTCCGCAATGATCAAGATTGGGGCGATGGCGGGATGACGGAGGTTGTACAACGCCAGTTTCAACTGAATCGCCGTGATGAATTTATGAAAGCTTTTATCCAAGAAGCGATCGCGCGAGTAGTCAGACCCTTACAAGGAAATGCTGAACTTGTGGAAGAAGAGGAAGAAAAAAGACTAGGAAGCGGAGATTAGACGAATTAATTTTTTGTACCGAAACCCTTATCACCAACCGTATTAGACATGCCCAATCCCCGATCCCTATTCCCCAAGAGTTTCAGCTTTATTAACCAAGTTTTTTTCTCGTTTGAGACTTTCTTCAAGGGCTTGAATTTGTTCTCGACGTGCTTCTAATTCTAGGGTACGACGTGCTAAGTCTTGGTTTTGCAAAGTCAAGCTTTGTCGCCACTGTTCCGCCCTTTCTGCTTCTTGACGCAAAAAATCTGGAGTAATACCTGTAGTCAGGTAAGTACCGATCAAATCCATTACCCAGTTAGTAGCTTCTTCTATTCTCTCTATATCACCTGTGGGGGAAAGCTCGACTAAAACAAGCAATTTTTCTGCTATAGTCTTGCCTTTTCCTAAGAGAATAAAAGCTTCTTCTGGGATTTTTACCCATATATTATTAGCTTCTTGACGTGCTAATAAATGTAATTGGAGTTGGTCTAAAAATTCGTTTCTGTGTACTTGGGCTAGATAGAGCATAAATTTAGATAAATTATGAATTATGAATTTTGAATTATGAATTATGAATGATCAGAGATTTCATAATTTCTAATTCATCATTCATAATTCTTTATAATTATGCTAGCTGACGCAAGCGATCGCGCAAGATATCAGCTTGCTTTTGAGCTTCTGCTAAAGTGTCTCGTGTTTCCTTTACCACATTTGCTGGAGCTTGTTCAACAAATTTAGGATTACTTAACCTACCAGTCAGAGCTTTAATATCCGCTTCCAGTTTGCTAAGGCGTTTTTGCAGTTTGGCGGTATAAGCTTGAATGTCTACGACACCTGCAAGAGGGAGTAAGACTTGCACTGTACCAACTACGCCTGCGATCGCTTGTTCTTTTGATTGTGGCAGTTGTGGTTGTTCTGATTGTGTTAGGCTGCTTTGATCAGATGATTGGAACTGTCGCCAAAATATTTGTCTCGCCTCAGCAGATAATAAATACCGGGTGACAAACCACGCAGCGTAACCAAAACCTACAAGTTCAAAGAAATTTCCCAGCAAAGCAATATCATCAATCGCATCGGCGATCGCTAAACCAATTCGGAAAAAGAGAATTGCTGCGAGAATTAAGGCGATAGTCTTCCAAGCAATCCGGGGTTTTTCTTCCTGTTGTTTATTCTCGCTAACAGCGATCGTTAAATTCTCTACCTTCGCCAAATCTTTAATATAAGATTGTCCCGTGGTCAGAATTTCCCTTTCTTGGGGGCTATCGCTTTGCAAATTGACATTGACTTTCACCCCTGGTTTAACATCCGCTTCGGCGCGTAAGTTGCGAATAGTGCGGATTGTACCAATCAAGAGTTCAAACTGTTCTTCTAGCCGAGCATCTATTAAATTTGTCTGTGCTTCTGGATACCGTTGTAAAGATAAACTTTGTTGAGTATCTTCACCTTGTTGGGTGAGAGTGTGCCAAATTTCCTCAGTAATGTGAGGCATAAAAGGATTAAGTAGCTTCAAAATCCCTTCCAGCACATAGGCCAACGTTTGTTGTGCAACCCGTCGCGATGCAGGATCAGCATTCTTTTGCAGGCGAGATTTGACTAATTCAATATACCAGTCACAAAAATCACCCCAAATGAAATCATACAAACCCTTAGCAGCTTCACCCAGACCGTAATTATCCATATAATTGCGCGTTTGCTGGACAACACCGTAATAACGTGAAAGAATCCAGCGATCGCTCAACTCTGTAGCGATTGGTTCTCCTAATTGCTGCGGCGTCTGTCCATCCAAATTCATCATCACAAACCGCGCCGCATTCCACAGCTTATTGGCAAAGTTGCGAGACCCCTCCACAGAAGGCGACTCGTCGGTCTTACGGTTGTAATCCAAGCGGATATCTTGACCCGCGCCTGCTACTTCCTTAATCATCGTGTAGCGCAGGGCATCCGTACCGTACTTTTCAATCAAAATCAACGGATCAATACCATTACCTGCGGTTTTGGACATTTTCTTGCCATTTTCATCCAAGACCAACCCGTGGATGTAAACATCTTTAAACGGCATTTGTCCCGTAAAATGTCCTGCCATCATCGTCATTCTCGCAACCCAGAAAAAGATGATGTCAAAACCCGTAACCAAAGTACTATTCGGATAATAAGTCGCTAAATCTGGTGTTTGTTCCGGCCAGCCCAAAGTTGAAAACGGCCACAACCCAGAAGAAAACCAAGTATCCAGCACATCGGGATCACGTTCTATCTTGACATTTTCGCCAAATTGTGCAAATAACTTCTCCCGTGCTTCTGCTTCACTCCGCGCCACAACGAACGGCGTGTGATCAGTAATCTCATCACCCGTCTCACTGACAGCGTACCAAGCTGGGATTTGGTGTCCCCACCACAATTGCCGAGAAATACACCAATCTTTCAGTTTCACTAACCAATCACGATAGACCTTATGCCAGCGTTGAGGCACAAACCGGGGCGAATTTTTCTCGTCAAGGAATTCCAGCGCCCGGTCTGCCATCGGGCGGATTGTGACAAACCACTGGGTTGAAAGTAACGGTTCTACCGGAACTTTACCACGCTCACTATAAGGAACCGTATGTTTATAATCTTCCACTTTCACCAGAACACCGTCTGCTTCTAAACGAGCAACTACATTCTTTCTAGCAACAAAGCGGTCTTGTCCTTGAAACTCGCCGGCATTCTCATTTAGAGAGCCGTCCTTATTCATAATATTGATAAATGGCAGATTGTGACGCTTGCCCATTTCAAAATCATTCGGATCATGGGCAGGAGTCACCTTCACGCAACCAGTTCCAAAACTGGGGTCAACCAACTCATCGCCAATAATCGGAATTTCCCGATTCATAATAGGCAACGTGAGAGTCTTCCCAATCAAATGCTGATAACGTTCATCATCGGGATTTACCGCCACCGCCGTATCACCCAACATGGTTTCTGGTCGAGTCGTCGCCACCTCTACATAACCAGAACCATCACTCAACGGATAACGGAAGTGCCAAAGATGACCATCAACTTCTTTAGCATCCACTTCCAAGTCAGAAACAGCTGATTGTGACTCTGGACACCAGTTAACTAAATATTTACCACGATAAATCAGCCCTTCTTCGTAAAGACGGTTAAAAGCTTCTAAAACAGCTTTGGTTAAACCTGCATCTAGGGTAAAACGTTCCCGCGACCAATCTACCGACACACCCAAACGTCGCAGTTGATTAACAATTGTTCCCCCAGATTCTGCCTTCCACTGCCAAGCCCGTTCAAGAAACTGATCGCGTCCTAATTCATTGCGAGTTTTGCCCTCTGACTTGAGTTGCTTTTCCAGCGTTGTATGGACGGCGATGCTGGCGTGGTCAGTTCCGGGCAGATAAAGGGCATTATCTCCCTTCATGCGGTGATAGCGCACGAGGGTATCAATTAAACTGTTGTCAAAAGCGTGACCCATGTGCAAGCTACCAGTGACATTGGGTGGTGGAATGACGATGCAGTAAGGTTCACTACCTGCTTGGGGGTCTGCTTTGTAGGTTTGATTTTCTTCCCAAAATTTTTGCCACTTGGCTTCAGTGGTAAAGGGATCGTATCGGTCAGGAAGATTAGTAATTGTTGCGGTCATGCTGGGAAAACTGAGTGCGGAAGGACTTTTATAAATTTTGCCACAGAGTTTTGATCTAAACGAACCACATAGACGCGTCAGCGGCTTCCCGCAGGGTAGGACACAAAGGACACAAAGAAAGAAGAGGAAAAAGAGAAGATGAGATGATCAAAAGATGAGGTAGAGCAACTAGCTTATGCTGTGATTGGTGCAGCGATTGAGGTACATCGGGTGTTGGGACCTGGATTTTTGGAGGAGGTTTATCATAAGGCGTTAAAAGAAGAATTTGTGATGCGGAGTATACCTCACATGTTTGAGCATCCAGTAGTAGTTACTTACAAAGGGCGTCCAGTGGGTGGAGGTAAATTAGATTTTTTGGTTGGAAATTCTCTGATTGTGGAATTGAAAGCCGTCCAAAACTTAACTCCAATTCACGAAGCCCAAGTCCTTTCCTATCTGAAAATGACCAAGTATCCTCTCGCCCTTTTGATCAACTTCAACGTTAATCTTCTCAAAGATGGCATCAAACGCATTATCCTCTAATAACTTCTCTTTGTGATCTTGATCTTTGGGATCTACTCTAGTGGGAAGCCGCTAGCGTGTCTATATGGTTCGTTAATTAATCTTTCGGGAGATCGCTGATTTATTACGTGTATTCATCGTTGTTGTTATAACACTATTGCTACTGCTTTCCAGTAACACAAGCCTAAATACAAATCAGTCATACTGCAATAATCCGCAACAATCTGCACACCAAGCTGATGAATGTGTCGGGTAAGCAGATAAAGTGAGTAGTGCATTAGACATAGGCGTGAAAATGAATGTAGAGTAGAGACGTAGCACTGCTACGTCTCTACAAAGTTTTTGGATAACGCATATTTAATTTCTGGAGATGTCTAATATAATTTTCCAACAGACTGATGCTAATTAGCAGTATTAGGTCTAATCTAGTACAGGCGAACTATTTATATGAGTGAATGTCTGATTTAATTCTGTTTTGGCATCGTCGTGATTTACGTGTTTCTGATAATACCGGACTTGCTGCCGCAAGACAACGCAGTGCAAAAGTAGTCGGTGTGTTTTGCCTCGATCCGAATATTCTGGAACGGGATGATGTTGCACCTGCGCGAGTGACTTACATGATTGGTTGTTTGCAAGCCCTACAACAGCGATATGCTCAAGCTGGTAGCCAGTTATTGATACTCCACGCTCACCCAACACAAGCAATTCCGGCACTTGCGGCAACATTAGGTGCAAAAGCTGTATTCTGGAATTGGGATGTGGAACCCTACTCTCAACAACGCGATCGCACTATAATATCTGCACTCAAAGAAAAAGGAATCGAGTTTCTCGATCAAAACTGGGATCAGATTCTGCACGCACCAGATGAAATCCGCACTGGTTCCAATCAACCTTATACTGTTTACACTCCCTTCTGGAAGAATTGGATTAGCAAACCAAAGGCAAAACCAGTAGAAACTCTGGAAAATGCTGAGGGTTTAACAGCAGCAGAAAAAGAAATTGCCAATAGTGCTGGAGTTGTTGCATTACCCTCAGCCAAAGATTTAGGATTTGTCTGGGATGAAGAATTAATTATTGCCCCAGGTGAAGAAGCAGCTCAAGAACGGTTAGAAGAATTTGGCGATCGCGCTATTAATGAATATCAAGAACAGCGAAATTTCCCAGCAATTGACGGTACATCTCGGTTGAGTGCAGCTTTGAAATTTGGTGCGATCGGTATTCGCACTGTCTGGGAAGCTACACAAAATGCCCTCGAAAATAGCCGTAGCGAAGAAACCCAAACCAATATCCGCACTTGGCAACAAGAATTAGCATGGCGGGAATTTTACCAACATGCCATGTATAATTTTCCTGAGTTAGCAGCAGGTGCGTACCGTGAAGCCTTCAAAAATTTTCCCTGGGAAACCAACCAAGAACACTTCCAAGCTTGGTGTGAGGGTAGAACAGGTTATCCGATAGTTGATGCAGCTATGCGTCAGTTGAATGAAGTTGGTTGGATGCACAACCGTTGTCGGATGATTGTCGCCAGTTTCTTGACTAAAGATTTGCTTATTAATCCCCAGTTGGGAGAAAAATATTTTATGCAGAAACTGATTGATGGGGATTTATCTGCAAATAATGGTGGTTGGCAATGGAGTGCTTCTAGTGGTATGGACCCCAAGCCTTTACGGATTTTTAACCCCGCTAGCCAAGCGCAAAAATTCGATCCAGATGGTGAATATATTCGTCAATGGGTTCCAGAGTTGCGTTCATTTGATACTCAGTATTTACTTACTGGTAATATTACACCTTTAGAACGTCAGGCTGTTGATTATCCTACTCCGATTGTGGATCACAAACAACAGCAAAAAATGTTTAAAGAACGTTATCAACAGCAAAAAGTTTAAAAGTTGGCTTCCCCTACACTGAAACCACCTACAGTTTCTAGCCCTTTACACTAGACCTCTTGCATAAATCCTTAAAACCCCGTTCTAGGTTAATTTTGCTTTGTGTCTTGGTGTCTTGGTGTTTCAATGAAATTTATTTAAACACCAAGACACTAAGACACTAAGAAGACTTGTTTTTTTGGGCTACACCTTAAATGGAGGTGTTTCAAATATTCATGCAAGAGGTCTACTAATCAAAGTCTGCTGGTAAATCTGGGTTGCGGTAATGTTGAAAAAGTCGAGTGATTTGTGCTGGTGTGACACGCCCAATAGATAATTCAGGAATTTCATTTTCCGGGAAAAATCCTACTGCTTCTGTCTCAATGCTGGGTGTGGGGGAACCACCAAGAAGTTCGCACAGAAAAAACAATTTATATATGTAATGGGGATGGGGTGAGTGTCCTTGTCTGTTTCTGTCGTAGGCTGCTAGGAGTTTGACAGCGCGAGTCAAATATCCTGATTCTTCAAATATTTCTTTAACGACTACTTCACTGGGTGAAAAACCAATATCAGCCCAGCCACCAGGTAATGTCCAACCACCATCCACTCGTTCTTTTACCAGTAAAATACAATCGTCGCGAAATACTGCACCACGCACATCTACTTTGGGAGTCGCATATCCGACATCACGATCAAACAGATCCAATATATAACTCAGTTCAGCGTTGGTGTGAGTTGCGAAAATTTCCGCAGCGATCGCTTGTATTGCTTGAAATCGTTCTAGATCATACGGGTTTTCGGAAAAAGTTAGTCCAGTTTGAGCGATCGCTTGTAGTTTTTGCGCCCATTCTAACCATTTGGGTTCCACAGTGTTCTCTCTATTTGTGTGGGGAAGTTAACTTTTGCAGTACAAGCTGTCGTTAGATCATAATCTTTTGTCGTTAGGAACGCATAAGCTGTCGTTAGATCACAATCTTTTGTCGTTAGGAATGTATAAGCCAATACGGTTCAGTTAAGAAGAAATGTAGGTTGGGTTGAGTGCAAGCGAAACCCAACAAAGCCTTGATAATGTTGGGTTACTCTGCGATCAGCCGCGCAGGGCGCGTCTACGTTCCTCAAACGCCAGGTGCTACAACTCT
>NZ_JBHFLM010000136.1:0-15730 GCF_041928655.1 Pelatocladus sp. BLCC-F211
TCAATTTCAAAGATATTTGTGTGGGGTTAGTAACCGAATTAATGAGAATTAATCGTAATAAACGTAAATATTATCAACAGGGTTTAAGGGCTATGAAGCTTATCGAGTCTATGTTTTAGCTTATTTCGTCGCCCCCTCAGATTTATACTCATCATTGTTATGCCTTTTGCTTATTCTCAGGATAATGCTCCACCCACTAATAAGGCTCCAGCCGTTAGTAAGATAGATGGTGTTCCTGTCGTTTTGGGAGATCAAACACTATTTGTCATTAAAGCAGGTGTCGGCTCGTTTTCAGCATCAGAGCGATCGCAGGCGGTGACACACAGAATTGAAATAATGGCTCAAGACCTAACAATTCCAGTTACTTCTTTAAAAATTGCCGACGAGCCAAGTACAACAAATATTTTATCTGGTGATAAAGTCATATTTACGATTACAGATGGTGATGCCAAAGCAGCAGATAAAACAAAGCAAGAACTTGCCAATGAATATGTCCAAGAGATTAGTAGTAATATCACTAAATATAGAAAAGATCGGAGTTTGAAAAATATTTTATTTGGAGTTATTTACACGCTTATTTCTACCGTGGTTATTTTAATAATTTTCAAGATTTTAAATAAGATATTTAAGAAAATATTTAATTGGATAAGTAATTGGCAAGGAAGAACTATACCTGCTATACGCATTCAAAATTTTGAGCTTTTGCCTGCATCACGAATCACCTATATTTTATTTAATATTATTAAAGTAATTCGCCTCTTGTCAGTGCTGGGAATTCTCTCTATCTATGTGCCATTAGTATTGAGTTTTTTCCCCTGGACTCGACAAACCAGCAAAAATTTGTTGAATTATTTATTCTTAGCTTTAGAAAGTGCTATACAAGGATTAGTTGGTTATTTACCTAAACTGATTTCCTTAGCGATAATTATTATTTGTGCGTACTATATTATTAAATTTATTCGACCTATTTTTAGAGAATTAGGTAATGGAAATTTATCTTTGCCTGGATTTTATCCAGAATGGGCAGAACCAACTTTTAAACTAGCGTTATTTTTAATAATTGCTTTGTCATTAGTAGTGGCGTTGCCTTTTTTACCGGGATTTGGTTCACCAGCATTTCAAGGAATTTCGGTTTTCTTGGGTGTTCTCTTATCACTCGGTTCATCGGCAGCTGTTGCTAATATTGTTGCCGGAGTTATTCTCATTTATACTCGCGCTTTTAGGATTGGCGATCGCATCAAGATTAACGATGCCATTGGTGATATTGTCGAAAAAACTTTGTTTGTCACACGGATTCGCACAATCAAAAATGTAGTCATTACTATCCCGAATGGGACAGTGCTAACCAGCCAAATTACTAACTATAGCGCTCTTGCTGAAAACCCTAACTATTATTTAATTTTGCACACTACGGTAACTCTTGGCTATGACTTACCGTGGCGCAAAGTTCATCAAGCGTTAATTAATGCGGCGCTAGCAACGCCACACATCTTAGCAGAACCAGCGCCGTTTATATTACAAACAAGTTTGGATGATTTCTATGTGAGTTATGAAATCAACGCCTATACAAATCAGCCCACATTAATGGCGAGAATTTACTCAGAACTCCATCAGAACATTCAGGATAAATGCAACGAAGCAGATATTGAAATCCTTTCTCCCCATTATTCAGCAATTCGGGATGGCAATCAAATCACCATTCCAGAAAATTACTTACCTAAAGACTACAAAGCACCGGGATTTCGCCTCTCTTCCCTTGATCATCCGTTAAATCCATCAAATGGAAAAGACTCTGGGTCAACTCAGCAATAATACTAATTTGATTGATGGAGATATATCATGCGAATACTGACTTTGCTAGCATTATTGATCGCGATCGCAGCTGTGACTTTCGCACTGCAAAACTCAGCCCCAGTAGCAGTACAATTTTTAGGGTGGCGATCACTAGACTTGTCAATGGGGCTAATACTTCTGATTACCTTTAGTTTTGGCGTATTATTTGGCTTCGTCGTCTCATTATTTCCAGCCATCAAAAATATGAGAAAGAGGTCTGAACTCATGCGGAAAATCGAACAACAGACCTACGAAAATGAAGAACTCAATCGTCAACTAACAGAAGCAACCCATCAACTCCAGGCGCTACAATCTGTACAACCACAACACTATTTACCTGAAGACGCATCGTCAAATTATCCTTCAGATACTTCTATTCATTGATATTTATTACCAGAAAAAATTATCAGGATTGCTTGCGATGGACTTTATAAATACAATTCAACACTGGCTAAAAGACCCTTTAGTTGTAAAAATTATCCAAGTCTGCATAGGTATTTTAGTTATCAGTCTCGTCGTCCGCGCCTTAAGTAAATCTGTTCCCCGCTACATTCAGGATAATGATACCCGCTATCACCTCCGCAAGACAATTAACTTCATTGGCTATGGGTTGATTTTTCTGTTCGCTCTTAGTATGTTTAGTGAAAACTTTCGCCAGTTAACAGTCATCTTCGGGGTTATCGGTGCTGGTGTCGCTTTTGCTTTGCAAGAGGTAATTGCCAGTTTTGCTGGCTGGGTTGCTATCTCTTTCGGTCAATTTTATAAGCCTGGAGACCGAGTTTTACTAGGTGGAATTATGGGCGACGTGATAGATATCAGCATTCTTCGTACTACCCTCATGGAGTGCGGCGACTGGGTAAAAGCTGACCTTTATAACGGACGCATTGTGCGGATTGCTAATAGTTTTGTCTTCAAAGAACCCGTGTTTAATTATTCTGCCGATTTTCCTTTTGTCTGGGATGAAATTACTTTACCAGTAAAATACGGAAGCGATCGCCACTTAACAAGGGAAATCATCCAACGAGTCGCAGATGATGTTGTTGGTGAATACGTAGTTCATGCCAGGGAACGATGGCAAAATATGTTACATAAATATTTGATTGAAGATGCCAGAATTGAACCAGCAGTAACCCTAGTTGCTACTGACAACTGGATGGAATTTACACTCCGGTATGTAGTGGATTATAAGAAACGTCGAGGCAAGAAAGACGAACTTTTCAGCAATATCCTTGATGAAATTGATCAAACAGAGGGACGAGTAAGCATTGCATCAACTACTTTACATCTGGTTCAAGCGCCTGCATTTGATGTCAGGGTGTCAAAGAACGAAAATGGTTTAAAGCTTAGTCCATCCAATGATTAACCCAAACTTAGTACAGCTATGAATAATGACAAGACCCAAGCTTGGCACGCCATTAGCCTGGAAAGGGTGCTAGAAACAGTTAGTTCAAGCTGGAATGGTCTGACGGAAACTGAAGCCAAAGCGCGTTTGCAGCGATTTGGAGCCAACCGTCTACCCCAGCAGCCTGCACCTGGGGCGTGGCAAATCCTACTACGGCAATTTTGCAGTCCGCTTATTTACATTCTGGGACTGGCTGCCCTGGTTTCTGCCATCATTGGTGATGTGAAAGATGCGGGCTTCATTGTTGCTGTGGTGCTGATTAATGCTCTCATCGGGGGTTTCCAGGAATGGCGGGCTGAAAAAAGTAGTCGGGCACTGCAACAACTTCGTTATCGGCGGTGCGTTAGGCGCTTTTATCATGTTTTTCGTGAAAAATTTAGATCATAAAATGCGCCTAACACACCCTACAGTGATTTTATTTTTACTTTATAAATAACCTCTAACAGTTTAGAAAACGAATCATATCAGCCTAAATACCAATAGAAGCTTATTTTAACAAAAAGCTAGTTTTTTAATGCTAGTTTGTAATTAAAAATAAATTGAATTGAATCATTTCCTTAATAGCTACCGCTACAATGTTTATGCTGTCTATAGCATTGCTAAAATCGAACGAGTATAAAACAGTAGCGTTTTAATCGCTGTTTGTCAAGTCATGAAATTTTTGCTTATTCATTTGTGTTGCTGGGCTATTCCAATACTGTTGCAGTTCAGGAGTTAATTTGTTGATAGATGCTTTCTGATTTTTAGTAGCCTGATAAATAATTTCTTGATTATCATCAAGAATTGATAAAGTTTCTCTTTGAGTATGATAAATTGCAACGTATTTGGAGGCAATGGGAGCAGTTTGTAGTACAACTTCTTTGTTAGCAGAATTAGCTTGAATGGCAGCGAAACTAGCATTTATTAAATTTTGTTCCAACCTTGAGCGTTTGACTTCAACTGCCGCTACATCTTTAGGTAATGATGCTTCATCGTCGTGCAGTAGACCTTCATTGTTTTTCTGTTTGTAGTTATCTTTGAGGAGCGATTTTAGTTCGTCTAAATAACTCAGTTTCTGATTTCTAACTAAAGGTTGTTCCTTCGTCCATACTTCAGGATATCGAATTTTTTCTGGATCTACTTTAATGTTGGCAATTGTGGCTGGTGCTGATTCTAAGTTTGCTTGAAATTGAAACCCTTGGACTGCTCTATCTTTTTCACTTAACTTTGCAGTTAAAAGGCTGAAGGATTCTTTATCAATTACTCCCAAAGGTTTGCCATTGATTTCAGCAATAGGTGTAATATATTTACCACTGCCAGACAGATTAATTGTTACTATACCTTCTTCCCCATTCCACTCATGGTTAGAAAAGGCGTACTTTTTCAACTGGCCCACTTTTAAATGATTACCTTGTGTACTGGTGATCGTAACTGAGGCGCTTGGTGGGGAGATAATTTCTGCTTCAAAATAAGTACCAATGGGGAGTTGGGCTGATTCGCTACGGAACACTCCCAGCTTTTTACCTTCAACGACTAACCAGCGCTTGTTCTGAGTTGGATTGGCAGGATCGGGAGCTTGTTCAATGTTACACCGCACTTTCTCACCCATCCACTTACGCCCCAAATGCTCATTACTAGGTTTATGGGTTCCCACCACTGCAAATTCAGTAAACTGTAATTTGTGCGATCGCTCTACTAATTCCAAACCAAACATAGCAAAGACTGCTGATGTCTTCTTAAAGCCATGTTCTCTATCATTCGCAGTTGAAATCTGCCACACCGCAGCTGCAAATGTTTCTTTTTGGGAGTCAGGGATACTTTCTCTAGTGGTGTTTGCAAATTCTCTGACTTGTTTAAAAGCGGCTCGGACGTGGCTTTGCATCAATCCTGGCAATACTTCTGGGGTTAGGTTACTGAGTTCTTTATATTGCTTAATTTGTGTTTGATGTTCTTTAGCACTTTTTGAGGAAATATACCCCAAACACTTACGGATAGGTTTACCATTTTGCTTAATTTCAGGATTACCATTTTCGTCAAACACAGGAGCAAGTGCTATCCACTTGTTTTTGGCTTGATTTGATGGGTTATTGTTCAGGGCAATCATGATGTCAAGTTTTTTATTGTCAAAAGCGTTGGGATGTTTAAATTCAGCCAAGCCCACAATTTCTAACTTGTTACCATTCACACTAGTTGCTATGATTCTAGGTCCAGGTGCTTCTTTAACTTCCTGACTAATTTCTATTGCCTGATTCATTAATGTGTCGTAAGTTTTCTTTATCTGGGCTGCTCTATCTTTTTGCGTAGAAGTGAATTCTACTCCCTGAAATAAATCCTGAAATTGCTGTGTTGAACGAGCGACTAATGCATTTTCTGCAAATGCCTCATTGGTCAATCTAGCCATCATGTCGATAGCACCATGACCTTTAATTTTCATTGGTCTAGTAGTGTATACTTCATCTACTTTCCTTTCTTCTACCCAAGGGGCAATATCAAAGCTTTTAATGATAAAGTTGCAGGCATTGACAATTTCCGGATCAGAACGATTAGCACTTTTTCCCCTATCAACTTCTATTTGTAGCTGTCCTCCCAAAACACCAACTATATTGTGATAAAACTGCCGAGATTTTTCTAAAAATTTGTCTACGTCATCTTCTGATAGTAAAGGTAAGTTTCTTTGATTTCGGCTGTAATTATATTCTGCAAATGAATTATATTTACCAATATCAGTTTTATTTTCAAGTTCTAACTGACAAAGTTTTGCTAGTTCTACAATTTGTTTTCTAATATTATCTGGGTATTTGATTACTTTCTTTTGGTCATTTTCTGCTGCAAGCATTCTCACCGCAGCGCAGGATATATCCCTCATCAAAGACCAAGCTTCTGTAGGTGGAATTGATACACATTCATTCTCAAGAGCAATACCTTTCATGCATAAATTCGCTACCTTACCAATTTTGTTTTCCATTGCATCTAAGGCTATTTGCTCAAAGGAACCAACGTATGCTTTTTTGTTGGGTTTGATAATTTCAGCATAGCGGTTAGGAGCTAATTGTTTTTCCTTAATCTCTGCTGCTGTGTGAGGGAACTCCGAGGCGAGGGCAATTGCCATGCGATCGCCGTCACAGTCACTGAGCGAATGCTTTAGTCCTTTTGGTGACATCTTGATAGTGCCAATGTCAAGAGGCTCGCTTGGTAAATGGCGGTTGATGTAAACATCTACAGTGTTAGAGTTGGCGGTGGGGCCTCGATAAACAATGACTTCTGCACCATCAGGAAAGTTAGGGTAATAAATTTCATTTGGAGCTAAATCATGGCAAGTTTGTGCCATCGCCGAATCAAATTTGATAAACCTACCTGTCGCACATTCCATGTACTGTTCGCGCCAATATTGTTGAAGTGTATCTATAATTTTAGGATGTTCTAATAATTGATAATGTCCCTGTAAATCAGATTTGAGGATGCGATATATTATATCTTGCTCGCTGTTTTCAAATGCATTGTCAAGCAGTTTTTCTAATTCTCCTAAATTCAGATTTTCAAAATCAATAAATTCTTCTGATTTGGTTTCGATTTTTATCTGATATTTATATCGATTATCCATAGAATTAATATAGTCTTGGGCAATTTTTCTGGGATCATTCGCCATATCCTTCAATCCTTCCAAACGACGTTGTAGTCGCGGTAAAACGTCGCCTTCTACACCCTGCGGAAACAAATTCCAAAATTGAGCGCCTGTTGAAGTGATTCCATAATAAGCATCAGTTTTATTACCAATACCCATTGTCATAAAATATTCACCAGGTTTAAGAGAGGAGGAAGCCTTCGCTCCTCCTCTTCCTTTGAGTTGGTCGGTAGAAATAATTAAGTCATATCCATTTCCCACTTTACTTAAATCGCGGGGTGCGAATGTTCCTTTTCCTATTTGCCAAGTATTTATATTTGTGTTGTTTGCATCAAGTCCAATGCGTCGTTCTTTTATACCAAAACGAGTTTGAAAAGGAGTTGCTTCGGTGTTTCCTAATGATGCATGTAACGCTGCATCTATTTTTCCATCGCCGTCACCGACTAATTTTATTGCCTTATCATTCGGAATGACTCCACCATTTTCTCCTGTATTGGCATCTACAACCAAGACACGCAAATTCTTACGTTCCGAGAAGCTTTTGCAAGGTGTGAACATATTTGAGCCATAAGCCGCACCAAAATGGGGAGCATCAAATATTTGCTCTCGCAACGGCTCATCCATAAAATAAAAGCGATCGTCAGCTGCAAATTGAAGGGATAGTCCTTGAGATACAAATTTTTTCAAGTCGTCTTCTTTTGTCAGCCCAGCATACACTGTACCTAGTTTAAATGTGGCATGAGGAGCGAAATATTCTGCCAAACAATGTTCTATTTTCTCCGTAATTGGCTTGCCATCAATGATAATTGGTTTACCCGTTTTCGTGCAAAAATTTTCTAGGGTAATTGCCATAGTCAAAATGTTTTCAAATTAAATTTTCATCTTTTCAATTTAGTTTGCTGTAACTTTCGCAGTGATAGTTCTTTAGACTTGAATATGACTATCGCTTTAGTGAGAAAAATTAATCTACTTTTACTGATAGTTGTTTATGATTAACAATGTTGAATAGGAGGCAATAATTGATGAACGAACCACAACCGAAACCTATAGTGCTACGTCCTTCTGTCTCGTCTAGCGATAATTTGGGAGATTTACTTGCAGAGGGTGCAATTGATATTGATGATTTGTCCGCGCAAGCCAACCGCGATGAAGAAATCCAAGAACGCAGACGTAAAGCAACTGAAGCAACGGCTTATTTGGATGACCCAGATTGGGAACCGCCTTACGTAATTGAAGGCTCAGATTTTTAGCGAATTCTGCTTTCTTTGACAGAATTTGCTTCTATAATCTTTGGGCATCTCGGTAAGCCAAGCTCTGGTTGAATAATGTTTGTATATGATTTTGGGGAAAGTGTTCTCGCGTGCGTTACTTTAATGCTTCCTGAAAACAATCGATGGCGGCTTCATTAATTATCGGCTCGTTCTCCACAAATACGGTTACTGTAAGTTATACCCAGGTTATTTTGCGTCCTTGCCATTCATAAGGAAAGCGATCGCGTTTTTGGGTTTCGAGGAGAGTGTGATACTCTGTAGGAGTGATGGTATTAAAATAGGTTATCTCCAGTTTACGACTGTCAAACTTGTGACCTTTGTGAATTCCTGATCGGCAGTCACTAAACTAGCTCCAACTTGAAGTGCAGTAGAAGCAATAATCGCATCTGGGAGCTTTACCCGATATTGCAACCGAATTTGAATAATCTGTTCGATTAATAAATTATTACTGCCTAGCAAGTTAATTACCTCAACGCGCTTGAGAAATTGCTCAAATAGCTGACGATCATCTTCACTCAATCCAGAGAATGCTAAAAATTCAATTTGGCTGATGACGGAAATTCCTACCCATTCAGCATTTTGCAATAATGTAACTAACGTTGTAGAACCTTGTAATAAAGCTACGATAGCATTTGTGTCGAGCAGATAACGTTTACCACTCATCCCGTAACATCCTCTGAGCAGCCACACCATCACCTTGCCAGCTTAAACGTCCTGCCAAATCCGAAAAATCGTAGGATTTTGTCTGAGGTGTATCTGGGATGCTTGGGTTCAAGACAATAACTACATCAACATTACCAGCTGGCAACTCTGTTGGAATATCAAGGTGTAAATTCCCTGACCCATCGATCACTGCTGCTAGCTTTAACACTTTCATATTCTGAGATTTTTATAATCTATTTTTTATTATCCTTTATTATTAAGTGGCAATAACGGGACTTAGACATTTTTGAGGCAGAAATAAGCCTCAAACCAATACAGGGCAAGGAAAATACACCAAAGATTCAAAAATGCTTGAAACCCAGATATATCAATAAACTAGGCTTAACGATGTCAAAGTCTCTCTGTATATAGATTTGAGTGTTTTTTCTGGCTACTTTTTGTCTAAGTCCCAATAAGTAAACACTTCCTATTTGTTGGGAGTATGGCGAGGAGAAGCGATCGCACTTGTGATGGTTATTCAGTTTGGATCGCCTATGGTAAATTAAGGCGCGATCGCTCTCCAGAGTAGCGAAAGCCCCTCACACTTCGCCGTTAGTAACCATCCAAAGTTCGCGGCTTGATCTCAAGAAAAAAATACCCCTATAGGGGCATACTATTTCATCGTAATTATGACTATTGCACAGCAATTGAACGTATCAAAATACTCATCACTTCCCCTGGATTGGGACTAGGTAATAAAGGACTCCAATCCCTGATGTCTGCATAACCTAGTTGATGCAAAACGCGAATTGTCGCAGTCACCGCTTTACTGGAGCCAATCAGCATATGCTTGATTTTCTCACGCTCCGGTGTCGGGTCGGAAGTCGCTTGAGCCTTGGAAATAGTTAAAGCTTGTTCATTAACATCAGCCATAAAGTTTCGATGTTTTGATTTCATAGGGCATTTCACCTTGCTTGATTGCGTTATATCTATGTCAATTTCCAATTGAGCAACCAATGACTCATTACATACAAATGCTTCAAATTGCGGCATCATTTTTACCTGACTTTCTAGGTAGGATTTTGATTTGGAAAGTAATGCTCTACAAAATTCCCTTGTTTTCTCCCCGTGAGGGGCTTCACTAACCGGAAATACTCTGTCTCCAGCGATGATTGTGTTCTAAAATATAGTCGGAATGAACCATCCCCGTATTGTTTGAGGTCTTTTTCATCAAAGATAATTTCTCGACGTTGCAACCATTTAGTGACGCTTGCATGAAACTCAGCCAGAAATAACGCCGGAAAATAAATTCTTCCTACCTTCGCTCCAGTTTTTGGATGAGTGAATATCTGAAATTGCGGTTCTACCAATACTTCCGCCATACATATCTGGAATAAATCGATTTTCAATTTTTTCACCGTAAGGTTCACAGCTTTGAGAAGGCAGAAAAGCTGCTTTGTCTGCCTTCACCTGCTTAAACTGCTGTTGAGTTGATATATTTCGAGAAATTTGAAACTTTCCAGTTTAAACCATGAACGCGATCGCCTATATTTGGTTTAGACGATGCTCCATCACACAACAGACAGTTTTCACATTGAATTCTGTTGTCTTCTGTATTACGACAAAGAATTTCATTAGACATCAAAGGAGTATTAGGAGCGATAATTCTAAAAGTTCTCCAACCTCTGAGTTGAGCTTCTTTTGCTTCAGCTTCGCTTTGCACCGAAGCCATTAAATATTGTTGCCAACGAGGATCGCAACTTCGCCATTGATGGGTGTATCCAGTGTATTTTTGAGATGCCAAAATCACCGGCTCCCACACTTCAATTGGTATTGCTGTCGGATCTCCGTAAGAGCCTATTCTAATTGGATAATGATATCGTTTCAAAACTTCTATCTCGTTGGCGCTAAATTTTGGATAACTTCCAGTTGCATACTTGCGGTAAATATTGTTGATACCTAACAAGTTTACGTAGCAGCTACCCAAATTACTCAACTTTAAAGGGCAGTTACCGCAAATGCCTATGTCTAAACCATTTTTTGCAGCATCTGTGGGGACAAATTCTTGTTGCAAAATCCAAGACTGAATTAATCGTCCAGTTTTACGATTGGATGTAGGCAAAACAAATCCTGTCAAAATCAGGACTATTGGTGAACCGTTAATCAAAGATGCTCCTTCCCAAACGATGTAGCTATTCTGTAACATAGTGATAACAGAGATGTTTGAGATTCAATGAACTGAATTTTTTTTAAGTTAATGAAGCGTTAATCAAATTTGTGACAGTAAAAAGGGGATAAGATATGTTCTACCCCCTGTTTTTGACTTTAGTATTCAAATTCTCATTAGATGGTGAAAGGCTTCAATTAATCAAAATTGAATCCTCACGTCATCTAACTCAAATTTTCAGAATTCATTAGCATTCACTCTCTTCACTTATTTGAGGCAGAAGATTAGTATTTATACGTTCGGCATATTCTTGTCTACGTTGCCAAGATATTTGATTTTGCACTATCAAATCATCAAGGGTTTTACCTAACTTACGGTTTGCGTATTCAAGCAATTGTTCTAGAGAATATCGCTTTTCTTCAACCTTGCCAAAATCACTTGCAAACTGCTCTTTAAATTCATTCCAATCGAAAACATTTTTAAGGTGTCGCTTGGCAATAAGTCCGCAAAGAGAGCGGATAGAATAGTAGACTTTTGAGTATACACGCTCCGAGTAGTCATTAACAGCATAGTCACCTAAGATTGAATCATCAATTGGTTGAAAAGCAGGAGTAGAAGATTTACGTGTTGCCATACAAAATGCTCCAAATATTTCATTAGCAACAGGGCGTTAGCCCACATATTGGCTATTATTTACGTATGAAAGTGGTAAGTTTACCACCAAGCCGAATCATCGCAGTCAGAGATAAAGTCTTTGTTCTCGCAGTGTTGCTGGTCATCAATCTCTAGTTGTTGCAAGTCTGCATCCATTACTAGTTTTTGTAGTTCCAGCATTATTTCTTTTAAATGCTTTTCTTCACTGACACCTGCGTAATAAACCTTGATAAATTTGTCAGCTTTGCCCATGAATATTTCGAGATTAGTAACAAATGCCTGTTCTAAATCTATCGCTTGAATCATTATTGTTATTACCTGAAAACTTAGATTATTTACGAAATCAGTACTCAGTTAGTAACATCATAACTTTGCTAATTAGATAAACTTTGATGCTATTTATTAGGAAGTCCGTGTACTCAATTTCTTGTCGTAGTACTTCCTTACCTGTATCCGATTCACAAATCAAAGTGCCTGATTTTTCCTTAACTGACAAATGCCAAATCTGAAAATCTTGCAGATTGGTATTAGATAAAAATTTCTTAGTTTGATGCGAGGCGATGCTATCTATTAGCCAATAGGCTTCGGCAGCATCAGCGAGGTATTTAACCCCTTCTGTAAACCCGATACCTAACCAATGTTGGTAGATAATACCCGAACCAATAAATTGCTTGAGAGCAGCAGTTATTTGCTCAGGATTGTCCATGAATTTTTGCTCCTAATTACCTTCATTTTCCTCTGAGGCGTAAGCCGTAAAAAAACTAGAATGGCAAAAATTACTAGAGGAGCATACTTTCAAGAAAAGCCAAATAATCTTTCAACTAATTAAAAATTCTTTGATTATCATTTTTATTAGTCGAAATCTAGATTGTCTTAACCCATCACAAATACTCTATGTTTTAAATTCACATATACATTTAATAGTCAATCATATATGTGCTACTTTAAGGTGCATTTGTCTTGCCAGTGGTACCAGATCAATCACTAGGAAAGCATTGCGTGAGAAATGATCTCCAGGTGAAGTAGCATAAGCATAAGGCAGAAAAAACTTGACAGCGAACCCATAGCGAGGCGAGCCTCAAATGCAGCAAAAGCCAGACAATACACTAACTCATGTATGACAATAGTACTGATAGGAAGACCAATGAAGCTGAGAAATGTTAGTATTAATGGAATATCGCTACGCGATACCAGGACAAATTTTAAATTGCAATTGAATATATGAATGAATAGATTACAATTTGAATCTAAACATAAATAGTGGAAAATCGTGGAGAATCCAGCTATATTTCCTTTTTCAAAATTACACAAATTTCTAATTGACTTCGTTTGATTTAAAGATTTTCACCTGGAGGGGGATTTGATTGCTAAAGTTTTTGTTTAAAATATAGAATTTAAAATCTAAAATTCTTTGATTTGGGGAGCGACCTTTGATAAACAATATTCGGAATCGCTTCAGGGATTTTAAGCAAAAAAGGGTTGAACCAGCACGACTACAACAGCTGGTGTATGAGTTATTGGAAGAGTCCACTCCCAACACAACATATTTGATTCTAATTATTGGTTCTTGTGCGATCGCAACATTTGGTCTACTCGCCAACAGCACTGCTGTAATTATTGGAGCAATGATTATTGCACCTCTGATGTTACCAATTCGGGGTTTAGCCTTTGGTGCATTAGTCGGAAATGTCAGCCTATTTCGTCAAAGTGCAACAGCAGTACTATCAGGTACATTATTAGCACTTTTAATTTCTTACAGTATAGGTTTGCTAGTTAATATGCCCAGTTTTGGCAGTGAAGTACTATCTCGCTCCAAACCCACCCTACTAGATTTGGGAATTGCAGTAGCAGCAGGTGGTATCAGTGGCTACGCCAAAGTTAATTCAAAAATCTCTGAGAGTTTAGCAGGAACGGCGATCGCTGTTGCCCTCATGCCACCAATCTGTGTAATCGGCTTAGGCGTAGCAAAATCTGACTGGTCGCTCAGCTTAGGAGCAACTTTGCTCTATCTAACTAACCTTTTAGGCATTAGCCTTGCCTGTATGCTCACATTTTTAGTCATCGGCTATTCTCCCTTTCATCAGGCGCGAAAGGCGCTGCTATGGGCGCTGGGTTTGACAAACGTGTGACTCGCAACCGTCGTCATGCCCGGAATTTGGGACTGGTACTGGGACGCTTGGCACAGGGTACAACGCTCTTGGTAGGTCTATTTATTTCTCTATCGATTGTGATTCCGACATTTTGAGCAGGCGATGCTCCCAAGGGGAGCCGCCCAAAGGGCGATCACAACGGCAAGACAGATTTTTCAACAGATGACGACGAAAAGTAAACTACTTGCCAATACACGCCTGTTGCATACAGTGAGAATCTCCAGTAAAGGTAAAGATGAAGAACGTCAAGTTAGGCAAGCTTTGGGACACACTCCACTCTAGCTATTGGTTTTTGCCAACAATCATGGCAATTGGTGCAGTTGCTTTGGCGTTCGCGATGCTAACACTTGATCGGATGAGTATGTTAGCAATTGAGAAATGGTGGTGGATCTACACTGGTGGCCCAGATGGAGCGCGATCGCTACTTGAAGCTGTTGCGGGTTCGATGGTTAGCGTTACCGCTACAGCCTTTTCAATTACAATCGTGGCGCTTCAGCTGGCTGCTTCTAACTTCGGACCTCGAATTCTGCGTAATTTCATGCAAGATACAGGTAATCAAATTGTACTTGGCACTTTCATTGGTACGTTCATCTACTGCTTGCTTGTACTTCGGACAATTCATGGAGAAGGAGATGGATACGAGCAGTTTGTGCCACAACTCTCTGTTACGTTTGGTATCGTGCTGGCAATTGTGAGTATTGGTGTGCTGATTTATTTTATACATCATGCCTCGACAATCATTCAAGCATCGCACGTCATCCAGAACGTCAGCGACGACTTAGACAGAGCTATTGAACGGCTGTTTCCAGAAAAAATTGGACATAGTGAACCAAAACAGGAGCGGTGGGTCGCTGAAATTCCAATTTCTTTTGAGGAAGAAGCTTACCCCATTCGAGCCAATGGTACAGGTTATTTGCAAGCAATTGATAACGAAGAATTAATGAAGATTGCCCGTAATCACAATCTGCTGTTGCGTGTCAAGTTTCGACCAGGAAAGTTTGTGATTAAGGGCAGTGATTTGGTTATGGTTTTTCCTGGAGAACGGGTAAATCAAAAACTTAGCAAACAAATCAACGATGCTTTTATTCTGGGTAAAGAACGTACTGAGCAGCAGGATGTAGAGTTTCCGATCAATCAGTTAGTAGAAATTGCTCTACGCGCCATCTCTCCTGCTGTGAATGATCCATTTACTGCGATTCGCTGTATTGACCGATTGAGTGCGGGACTGTCGGGTTTGGTGCAAAGGGATTTTCCCTCACCTTACCGCTATGATGACAATCACAAACTGCGTGTTATTGCGGAACCATTTACGTTTGAGCAATTAGTTGACCGAGCTTTTAACCAGATTCGGCAGTATGCACAGTCTGATGCAGCAGTGACTATTCGTTTATTGGAAGCGATCGCCACAATTGCAACTTACATGACCAATCCAAAGCACAAGCCTGTTCTGAAGCGTCATGCTGAGATGATTTTGCGAGGTAGCCAAGAGGGGTTATCAGAAGAACAAGACCGCAAGGATGTACAGGAACGGTATTACAGCGTGATTAAAGCCTTAGAACATTAATAGTTTGCATAGGAGAGAGAAATGATCGGTACAAATTGGCGAGGTTTTCGAGTAATTGCATGGGTGGGACAGGCTCTACTTACAATATTTGTAATAGTTGCAGCACTTCAAGGTAATTGGTTAAATGCCTTAGCTCTAGCATGTTTTTTGGTTGTATCTTTGGTGTTTGTAATTAAAGATGACCGACTGCCAACATTATTCGATTTCCTGTTTGTCGTTGCGGCGTTGTTAAATGCTGCGGGTTGGGTCTGGGGTTTATTTTATATGCCAGGCCCCTATGACGAAATTGTTCATGCTTATACTACCAGGACTTACGCAACTGGCACAAAGCGCGGGAGGGCAGACAGGGCAAACACATCTGAACATGACTTGTGCGGGGGTAGTGTGGGGGATTTGCGCTTCAAGGCATTCTGACAGACAGGCGATCGCCATGCGGCAATTTAAAT
>NZ_JBHFLM010000137.1:0-13428 GCF_041928655.1 Pelatocladus sp. BLCC-F211
GAACTGTAGTTTTGTAGGTTGAGTGTAGCGACAGCGAAACCCAACATTATAGTCTGGTTAATGTTGGGTTACACTCCGTTCCACCCAACCTACATAATGTCCTTTTTGAAAAACTCCTCTTTTCAAGATGGACGAGGTTTAGAAGTAATTTACAACTATAAATTTCTAATTTAATTGTCATACTAACTTCACCATTTTTTGCCACTATCTAAGATTTATACTTATTATTTTGAAAAAATATTTACCTTTTTTGAATCACATCATTTCAGAAGCATAAAATACAGATTTCCTTTCTTAGAATGAGTAATTTTACTAATTAATCTCTTTCTAATTGATATAGATTAAGTGATAACACTAAATATTGAAGATAACAAGTATAAATTAAAACTTTTTAATGTTGGTTGATAAAATTCTTCAGCTAACTCACAATCTTATTATCAAGCTAAAAAACAGCAATTATTATCTTTTTTAGACAAAACATAAATAAAATACACATATTTAGCCAAATTATGAGCATTTTTTGCTAATAACCTCCTTTAACTAAGAAAATAGGTCGTGATTATTACTTGGATCTCAGTTTTTCCAGAATACACTAATGTTTTTATTGAAATTATTGCTGTAATAGTTAAATTTAGTAACAAAAATGCAACATAATTTCTAATTGGATGAGCTTTTAATCTCATAATTTTTAAATTTTGAAAACAATAGTGCTGATTATTAACATGAGGAGAATCTGGAGTTTTTGTTTGATTTTTTTATTGCTGCTGTGGAGTGGAGAAGCAGAAGCAGGAGAGTTAGCCAAACGTTTAGATAGTTTTCCTATTTGGGAAAAAATTAATTCTATCCAACCTGCTACGGGAGACTTAGTATATCCTGAGTGGATGGTGGGTGAATGGCAACTTAGCAGCACACTTGTAGATATGGTTGCACCTTTAGCGCCTGAAATTGTCACCCCTGGATTTGAGGGAAATCGTCAGTATCTCAATCAGCCTATTGAGTGTCAAGTGCGATTTATCAAGCAAACCACACCTGTTGCTGGATTAAAAATCAACTCTGGTGTAGATAGAAAATCAGTAGTAGTTGCGGATCGAGCATTTAACGGCTTAAATTTGGCCAGGGCTTATTTAGGGGATGCAGCTGTGATTTCTGTCAAAGTAGATCCAAATTCGCCTAATCGTCAGATCACGTTTTTACGTCATGAACGCCAGCTAATTTCGATTGTTTCTGAACGGTCTACAGAAACTACACCTGATGGTAGGTTTATTACAACAGAAGTTTTTCAACAACTATTTAAAGGTGGTGGACGTCCCTATTTCAATTTAGTGGAATCTACGACTGCTTACCGCAAACTATCTACTTCCAATCCAGCTATAGAAGCGGATCAAGTTACTGCTGTTTACCTTTCACCCCAAGACCCAGATTATTTCCAAGCTGGTTCTCGTCCAGTTGCTTTGTATCGATATCGCTTGGAATTTTTTCGATAGTTAGTGAAGATAGAGTGAAAAGTGGCCAGATCCCCGACTTCTGGTGATAAGTCGGGGATCTTGTTTCTAGCAATAAATTTCATTGTTATTTGCGATCGCGTAGCAGTTGCTTTGCAGCATCGCTTTCCCGTTTGTTGTAAATGTCATCTCGTTCATAAATGACGTCACGACGTTAGTTATAAACGTCACGACGTTATCTATGAATCAGAGGATGTTAATAAATAACGTCACGACGTTAATTATAAACGTCACGACGTTATCTATGAATCAGAGGATGTTAATAAATAACGTCACGATGTTAGTTATAAACGTCACGACGTTATCTATGAATCAGAGGATGTTAATAAATAACGTCACGACGTTATCTATGAATCAGAGGATTTTTGTGATGAAGGGTGACTTTTGAAATGCGATCGCTCATCTGTAAAATAATTTTGCAACTCCAAATACATCAAATCCCCGACTTCGCAAAAATCGGGGATCTTTCCTTTTGAAGGTAATACTGGCTCAAGATTTACTTTGTGTAATTTTGTTTACTGTTTGAGCAATGGCTTTCGCGTCTTTACCATCGAAAGTTTGCTCATCGCCATTGTTCCAGGTAATAAAACAGACAAATCGCCAAGACATTTGAAAATGAAGATCGCAAAATCGAATTTGACGAGCGTAACTTAAATTTAATAAACCTCTTGTAGGTGTTTGACAAAGAATCGGTTGTGGCATCATATTTAATAAGACCTTTAATAAAGGTTGGGTAAGAGAGGCGTTGTCTACTTGGAGGTGGGAACGCCTCTCTTATTTGTATATTAATACGAATAATTCTTATTTGCAATACCTTTTTAGATATTTTTTCTTATTATTTTATATTTATAATGCTGATGTGTATATTGGGTATATCGCAGGAGTCAGTGGTGTTGTCGCAAATGTATTGATGTTGATGATAAATGTTGGTTTGGGGAATGCGTAAATGTGTAGATATGATTAGGGGTGTAGACATACTTTGCGCGTCTACACCCCCCTACTTTAATTTGTGCTGATACCGATTCAATGAATGATTGCAACACATGCTTGGTTCAAGACGCGATGAATCGCGTCTCTACAATATGGTCTGTCACATTCTTTGTTCAAATTGGTATGACTTACTTACTTTTTCTCAATTCCATAACAAAAGCGACCAATTATCGGTTTGTTTTCTTGCATTAATCTATCTGTACTCGCTTTTAATCCTAGTAAAAATGGTTCTAAGTTGAAAGTCTTCCAATCTCTACTAATATTCTTGGTAGAACTCCACTCACTCCACCATTTTTCGGGTTCTATACCTTTGGCTTTAGCATCTACGATGAAATAGTAAAATCCTGGTTTGGGAAAGACACTTGGTTTAATTGTCGCAACAAAATTGAGATTATTTTCACCATTTCGTTGCCATCGACCAAATTCTAGTGCTTTTTCTAACTGTGAATTTTTTGGTTCATCTTTTAGGGTTTTTGACAACTGATCAAAAACCTGAATCTTGGTATCAGTTTCAATATTATTAGAAATTTGCGAAACATCGTCAGTAAATGGTAAAGATGTATTGTTATATGTTGCTAAAGGAACTTTGTAATTCAGGTCTATTTCTGGTTTCGATGTTTGATTGATTTGATACAGATGAATTTTTTGTTGATTTATTTCTATTCGAGGACTACCAATAGCTGCTATTTTTTTAATCCCATTATTTTCCTGTTTTGGTTCCCCATCAACATAAGATAATTCCTTGACCAGATGATTCGCTGAAAATATTGTTGAGTGGCTATCTGCTGGTATTTTTTTATCTTTGCTGATTTTGTCGAAATAGTATGATATGTCGTTATATTGACCGATAAAAATTACATAGAAAGGTCTAAATTCTGCTATTGGTTTACCTTGTTTATCATTTGTTTCGTAGAGGAACTCTCCACGAGTTTCGTCTTCGACATAAACCTTTCCATTAAATTCACTTTTAATTGCTAAAATTCCGACAGCATAATCTGCTTTTTGATTATTTAAATTTAAATAATACTCTTCAAGTTTTCGGTTAATGTTATTCACATCCTCACGAGCTTGATATAAATCAGTGACAATTACAGTAAGTTTATTTTCCTGTGCATCAGAAATTGCGTTTTCTATCTTGACTGTTTTTAACGGTGGATAAGCACTACCATCATAAAATTTGCGTTGCTTAGATTCTAAATATCCTTGACGACCAGATTCAATATTTGTTGGTGTCTCATCACCCAAACGATAATATTCTTCTTGAGAAATACTTCTTGGTGTACCACCAATGAATAATGTTTGCTCTAATAAATCTATAGTTTGGGCATAACGAGTTTTGTCATTTGTCGGATGGGTAACGTATCCTTGCATTGATGGAGTTCCATCTACATACATGGCAATAGTTAAGGGTGCTGACTCAGAAGCAGGATTAGGAGGTGGAGTTAATTCACAACTTAAAGATAGAACTTTAGAACCTTGGGGACAGCCTGTAATGAACCCTGGGATTAAGGATGTTAATAATGCAAAGACTAGCCATTTTGATCGAATCATATTTGTGAATTAATATATTTGTCAAAAAATATTAATAATGGTTAAGAAACTGTTTTGAGAAGTTACATAAACAGAGAAAACAGTAAATAAATTAAATAAATATAAGCATCACATACCACTTCTACCTTTAATTAATTGATTTCAGAATTTATTAACTAATTGCGCCCCTGTAATAAAAATTGCTGGTGAGTGTTTGCAGAATTTACAGTTATATTGACATTATCTGTGAAAAGTGACAAATCAAGTAGATAAATAGAGTATATAATAATACATATTCAATAAAGAACTATTAATGACTTAAATTACCGAAAGTTGTAAAAGTTTGTAAAAATTACCAGAGTTATAATAAATCATCGTTGGTATATTTTTACAAGCTTATACTAGTAATCGCAATAGGAGGGTGAATGAAGGCAAGTGAATTAATTCGCATCATAGCTTTCAGTGTGATCGGCTCGCTTTTGATGCTTTGGGTACAGCCGATGTTTTATCGCAGTCAAATTTTTTTCTTTGTTCTGAGTACAGTATCTAACCTTGAAGCTTGGATTGGCAACTATTACACACCAGGAGCAGCAATTGTTCTTGGTTGTAGCATTTTATCAACATTCTTATGGTATTTTTTGGCAGCCAGAGCGCAACCCAGAACAGCGCATGATCGGCACAATTGGTTACTGATTTGGTGTATAGTTTTGTTTTTACCAGTTTTAAGTATTGTTATTGCTCTATTCTTTTACAGCTATACTCCAGAAGCTCTTTTGTCTTTGACTACTTTATTTATATTGGATGTTGTACTTCTTTATTGGTTCACTACGGCTACAAGTTCTCCCAAAGATTTAATGTACACTCCCCCAGGGGCATTTACACTACGTCGTCTTCCTTTATTTAGGGATTAAATAATGTCACTTTACTTAATTAGCATTGGTGGGACAGGTGCTAAGTGTGTGGAAGCTGTAATTCAGTTAGCTAGTATTGGACTTTTTAGCAATAATTCCATCAAGATTTTATTTATAGATCCAGATGAATCCAATGGTAATTTGGAACGTACTCAAAGCACTCTCAACCTTTACCAAAGATGCTACCAAATTATCGCTGGAGAAAAAGAACAATGTTCTTGGATGAAGACTCAAATTGAGTCTTTTACTTCATGGTCGCCATTTGCCAGAGTTAACGTTAATAAAAATCTTGGGTCTTTTTTTAATTACAATAACCTGAAACAAAATTATCAAGAATTAGGTAACTTGTTTGATGTTCTTTACACCAAAGAAGAAAGAACTGTTGATTTAGATGTTGGGTTTCGTGGGCGACCGGCGATTGGTTCAGCAATTATGAGCCAAGTAGATTTGGATGCTTTAGATAATGAACCATGGCGATCGCTCATCAGTCAAATTCAAGGAGATGTAGGACAGGGAAGCGAAACCAAGATTTTGCTTTGCGGTTCGATGTTTGGCGGAACAGGTGCTTCTGGCTTACCTACTATCGGTAAATTACTGAACAATAAATTGCGGCGGTTGAATGTGCGCGATCGCGTTAAGATTGGTTGTTTATTCATGTTACCCTATTTTTGCTTTTCCCCGCCCGTAGGAGGAGATGCCGATGGTATTTACGCCCAATCCGATTTGTTTTTATTAAACACAGAAGCAGCGTTGCGCTACTACGTTACTCAAGCACGAGAAATCTTTAACACTGTATACTTATTAGGAAATCAAAACGCTAAACAAGTTGATTTTAGTATTGGTAAAAACACCCAACGTAATGAACCACATTTTATCGAACTTTACGCAGCATTAGCAGCCAGACAGTTTTTCTTAAAACCTTGTAACGAACAACTTCCTGTAACCTTAATTGCTCGTCAAAGTTTAGATAAAATCACATGGAATGATCTTCCAGAGAAAAGTGTGGTTCAGCAAGAACTAGTAAACGCCACACGCTTTGCTTATGCTTGGCTAGCAAATACTCTCCCGGAATTAGAAACTGCTCAAACCCAAGGAATTCCCTGGGCGCAAAAAAATATTGCTTGGTTTAGCAGATTTTTCCGCCCTCAAACTTTGTTTGGGGGAAGGGGTAAAGATTTACCTGAGTTGGGTAATGCAAATGAACAAGACACAATCAATGTTGTGACTAACTGGTGTCAAATATACTTAGGTTGGTTACATGCTATTCATCAAGGTGATGGTGATGACATTCAACTTTTTGCTTCTCGTTCTTTTTTGCAACCTAAATTAGAACTATTTCCCAATCTTGTAATTGATGACAGTCGGGGTAGAAGTAAACAAACACAAGACACAATACAGGAATTACACGTCAAATTGATTTCTGAACCAAGAGATCTCAAAGAACCAAACCAAGGTACTGCTGGATTAGCAAAAGCTCTTTATATTCTTTCTCGGCTGTAAAAATCAGATCACAGGACAAAATTGTTTATGACCGTTGCACGCTCAAATAACAATTCATACTTTTTTCTTCCCACTTTAAAAAGGGATGCTGATGTCAAACCCATTGACGAAGCTGGGAAATGGGAAGCTCAAGAAAACAATGCATTTCAAAATGTTGCAACCAGCTTAGATTATCAAGCTCCCAGAGAAATAAAAAGCGTTAGCTCTGTACCAACAATGTGGGCGCGTCCTCTATCAATGGAGATGGCTCTACATAATAATAAGTATCCGATACGTGAACAGATGATTAAGCAATGGCGGGGAATGTTAGCAGCGATCGCTCTTGCAGAAGTACGCGGTTTTCCCCTCAAAGCACAATTAATAGAATTGGGTCAATTAAAATATGAAGAATTTGCCCGTTGTTTACATGAGCTTTTACCTAGTGACGCCAACGCTCTTTATACTTTAGGAAATAAAAATCCTTGGGAAGATATATATGTATTTTTATGGCAAGGTAAACCAGTAGGAATGACCTCACCTAGTACCTTGGTTTGTCCTTCAGAAGAAGGAGAATGGACAGGATTGCAATGGTGGTCAAAAGGTCAACTAGACTCGCCGATTAATTATATAAATGCTAGTGAAAAATCTCTATTGTGGGGTTGGTTAAAAAATCTGCGTAGAGAGATAACTCAGCATCAAGGGAAAAAAGACGCCATTAATATGATTGGTGGGTTAATAGATGAATTTCGTAGTGATTTAAACGCAGATACTAATCAACAATTTATTTTAACTGAAGAACCACAATTTTTTGGAGTACCACTCAATCGAGGAGTACTCCATGCTTTGAATTTTCCTGTCAAAGCACCAGAAAAAGATTCCAATATCCGCTTAATCCCCAGTTTAAATAAACAACAAGCTCCTGATTTATTAATCATTGATCCAGAAATAGCTAGAGTTTGGAATGTCTCACCCCAAGATATTTGGATTCATGGCGGGAAAACTTTAGCTGCTTTAAATATTGAAGATTTACGGCAGAAAAAGATTATTTGGACAGATGTAAAATGGATTGAACCTAAAGATTTATTCTTGCCAGAATTTAAATTTATTAATCAAGAAGAAGCTTTACCTGGTGCATTCTTACCCAAAGAAATTGTACCATTGACCTTTGAGGGCGATCGCATTACTCCCTTGATTCCCCTTAATTCCATTTTGCTGAATTATCTCACACCCGAAGATTTAATTTCTCGACTCAAACTCCAGCCAATTAACGATAATGAAGGGCTGAAAGTCCGGGTAACTTTAGATTTACCTTTAGCGGGAATGAATAGCGAAAATTCATCCCAAAATTATCGCATCCAAAAAGATTATCTGCTAAAAGAAGAAAATGCTTTACCGGAAGTACCTGTTTTAGAAGTATGGCCTAACTTCCGTAGCAAAAACTGGAAATATTATTATGCATTCTACTACGATGGTGAACATGCAGAAGAAACTTTCCAAGTAAATTTTCCCGAAGCAAAACAGCCACACATTTTTAAAGATGGTCGTGGTTCTTATCAAATGGCTTACTTGGAAAAATTTCCATCTTATATTGAATGTCAAACTCAAGAACGAAAAACTTTGGGTTTAATATTACTGAAAGCTCCACAAGAATTTTCACCCAGAAGTTCATGGAAAATAGGTGTTGATTTTGGTACTTCTTTCACCAACATCTATATAAATAGAATTGGTACTGCTGAAAAATTACAATTAGAAAACCTGCATCTCAAAATAACAGAATTCAACCAAGAAACGCGATTACCTTTGCTGTATGAATACTTCATCCCAGAAGACTTTATTCCACTCACCAACCCATTACCTTTATCAAGTGTACTCACAACTAGAGGAAGTCAGGCTAACGACAATGATACTAAAAGACCAATTTTAGACGGTCGGATTTATGTTCCAAATAGTTACAAATTTAAACCTCAAGAAGACTGGATTAAGACAAATTTAAAGTGGGAAGATAATCAAAAATTAGCTTATAATCAACTCTTCCTCAAACATTTAGCTTTGCACATCACTGCGATCGCAGCCAAGAATGGAGTTACAGAAATTCAATGGTCATTGTCTTATCCCTCGGCTTTTTCTCGTGGTGACAGAACTAAATATGCCAAAACTTGGAAAGATATCACCAAAGAACTAGAAGAAAAAACAGGAGTTAAACACACTTCTCCAGAAATAGATAATTTAGACGACTTTCGTTCTGAAAGTTTAGCAGTAGCTCAATATTTTGCCGACCATGAAGGACATGATTTAGTTAATACTACTTGTATTGATGTGGGTGGTGGTACTTCTGATATATCAATTTGGGAAGAAGAAACTCTCGTTCATCAATGCTCGGTTTTGTTAGCAGGACGAGATTTATTCTCACAATTTTTAGAGCTAAATCCCAAGTTTTTAGAGCGTAGATTTGGAATCGAAGCTGCTGAAGTCAAAGGATTAAAAGGCACAGCATTTAATCCTAAATTAGATGTATGGTTACGCTTAGAAGGGGATAATTGGCTGAATAATAAAAAAGCATTTATCGCCGATGAACCAGATTTTCAAGGACTGATACAACTAACAGCAATTGGTACAGCAGGATTGTATTATTATGTAGGCATTCTTCTCAATACGCTGCACAAAGAAGGGAAGTATCAGCGCCAAGAAATTACCCCTGTTTACATGGGTGGAAATGGTGGTAGATTCTTACACTGGCTTTCGGAAACGGGACAATTTGACCGCAACTCAGAAATTAACTTATTATTTAGCCGGATGCTGAATAAAGCTTCTGGTTTTGAAGATACAGAAGTTCCCACACGTTTAAGCAAGAATCTCAAAGATGAAGTTGCTTGTGGATTAGTGTTGAAGGATACAAAACTTACAGGATTAAAAAGAAAAACCAAAGACCCATTAATTGCAGGTGAACAAAGTGAAGTTAATGGTAGAACAATTGATTGGAATTCTCGTTTGCAATTAGAAGAAGATGAAGAAGAAATTGACAAATTTGCCATTCCTAAATTAGTACAATTACCTAAATTTATCTATGATTTCCATGTAGCATTGAGAGAATTAGAAATCGAGGGGATAAAACCTCTACAAGGATATAGAAGAAGTCTAGACCTTCAAGACAACGAAAAATTATGGCGGGATACAAACCGCGAATTGACAAATGTCTTACTGAAAATCAAAGGTAAATCAGAGAATATTCGCTTTGAACCACCATATATTCTGGGGCTAAAAGCATTATTGCGTGTATTAGGTAAGGAGTGGGCAGAAAGATGGTCAAAGTAAAAAATTTGCATTACGACATTTTCTTAACAATCTCCTTGTCTATGTGACGGGTATACATAACTCCCCCTTTTCATTTCAGGAAAGGGGGATAAAGTTCAATTAATGCAATATTAAGTATTCCGGGGAGCTTTACTAAAATCATTAACAGTTTATATTGAATATCCATCTCAGATTTTATGGAGTAAGTAAAAATTATGAGTTTACAATGTCCAGTATGCGGAACTCCAGTTAATGATCTAAGTAGTCAAGATGATTGTAGTGAATGTGGTTTTCCTTTAAAGACTCCCGATTTAGATCAATTCACTGCTATAAAAATAAAATCTTTTATTAAGAAAATAATAGAATGGGGACAAAAACTATACAATAATCAATATTCTCAACATAATTTAGCTTCGGATATAAAAGAAGATTTAAACAGCTTTGCTGACAGGTATGAATTGCCGCAGGAAATCAACTCGGAATGTGTACAATTAAATATGAATGTTGTTCAGTCACAAATTGAATTATTTACTACAACTGTTATTTTAGAAAATCGCAATTTTTTGCAAGAAATAGAATCAAATTTATTTTCACAAATAGATTTTGATAATCTGTGTGAATGTGATCAAAAAAGACAAATACTTAAGAAATATTTTAATAAAATTACTTTAACTCATCAAAATGAGTTCGATAATAAATTAAAAGAACTTGAATCAATACTTTTAAAACAACTAACTATAAATGCAACATCAACATCTCAAGAAATTGCTCTCCCAGAAACATCATTAAATCAGTCTCAGCAGCAATTACAGAATATAAATATAGAACAAATTTTACACACGCTATTACAAGTTTTACCCCCAGAGATTAAGCAAACTCAAATTATTCTCCCCCAACCTCAAGCTGAACCAGATCCAAATCCAACTCAATTGCAACAAAGTCAAGAGTTGTCATACGAACATCAAGAAAATAACGTTGATGTGAGTAATATTGCACCAGTAGAAAGAGATATTCCACAGCTTGAGCAAGCAACTAAAAATTACTCTTCAAGTGAGTATATAGAACCAATCAAATTGCTATCAATTGAAGACTATGCGAAAGAAACCAGTATTTCAGATTTTGATTCACCAAACATTCCTCACCTCGAAGAATATAACAAAGACCCAGAATCACTGGAAAAATACAAACCAATATTACTATCAATCACCGACGAGACTATACATCAATGTCGCTTAGGAATTACTCAACCGATATTACTAGAAAAAAATCGTAGAGGTAACTACTGGATAATTCCCGAAAATGAGCCTGCAAAAATAGGAAAATATCTGGTTCCAAAAGCCAATCTAAAAATCAATGAATATAGTTTAGAAACCTTTAAACTATTATTTGAGATAGATGGAGAAAACCAAAATAATTCTAGTAAATTCAAAGTTATAAAACCAGCATTATTAATTTATATTGAGCAAGATACATGGCAACTTAAAGAGCCAGGAATAATTAAATTAGAAGTTGATAGTTTTATATAAAAGTATCTTTGTTATTTGATTTCAGTCCTCAAATTATAGTAAAAGGGGGCATTTATGGCAAAAACAAAAAATCTGCAAATATTATTCTTTGTGTTCTTAGTGTTGAGTCTGTTATCAGGGAATCAACAGAGAAGTTTAGCTGTTTTAAATACTAATAAAGGAGATTGGAAAAATCAGGTTAAATACTCTCCTTGGCGACTAGAAGTCGCGACTACACAAACTAAACCCGCCTGTCCCGTTTCAAAAATCTTGTATTCCGTTGACTCCAAGTCTGTAGTGTCAGACTCTATCTGTCTAGCAGAAAATCATATTACTTCAGAGCTTCTAATATATTCTATTAACTCAACTATTGCACTTAATGATCAAGACCTATATCAGGAATTTCAACAACTAGAAGAAACCAATCGAAAATTTGAAGTTTCAGTGAATGAGTTTATCAGTCAGATTGAGCGAGCTTTGACTGAAAATAAGTTAACAATATCTGTTAACTCAAAGAATGCTGTTTCTGAGTTAGAAACATTAAATAAATTAAATAATTCTTTGAGTACGAAAATTCAAACTTCTGATAAATTTAGCAATGATAATAAGAATAAAATCACGGGCATCAATTCTTCTATTAGTTCTGATATAGAACAAATGAAAACTATTTTGATACCTCTAGAATCTGGTTTAAATGAAAAAACAATCTCACAAGTACAGGAAAAACTTCAAATTCCCAGTGATGGTAAGTTTGGAAGGGGAACTTTTGAAGAAATCAAACAAGTTTTAAATTTAAACAATAAGCAAATTAATTCAAAAATTAATGAATTAGAGAAAGGAATTAAGCATCAAAATTATCAACCGACTAATAATCCACCTACTAATATTCAAACTGACAACCGCAATGAAAACTCAGGTGTCTTTATTTCAGGTATAGGTATAGGTGTAGCTATAGGTGTAGTTACAGGTTTAGGTATAGGTGTGGCTATAGGAATGTGGTTACAACAAAGGATTCTTTATCAAAAGAGTAACGAAACCTCCTCAGAAAAGCCTGATAATAATATCAATACTCGGACTCATCCTGTAGAACCTACTAAACTAAACAAACCTTCTTTTGATCAACAAGAACAATATCCCGACACACAAACCAATAATCCAGAGTTAGATGACACATTCATTTCACCAAGAACATCATTAGAAATTCCTACACAACCTCCTACTTATTATTCTCCACCAACAAATCCTCAGCCAAACACCCAGCGCAATTTTCCTTCTTCAAAATCACAAATAGTTCAAATTTATAATCAGAATTCTAAATCATTAAACAAAGACGCGACGGAAGTTTCAGAAACAACAGATAGTATAAATCAACGCCGTCTTGGTGGTCATCAATCTGTGACTTTAGAAAAAGTGAGTAAAGGTAAAGGTAATTATTGGATACTACCTGAACAAGGTTTTTTATGCTTGCTTCCAAAAGGAAATCTCAAAATTAATGAATATAATTATGAAACAGTAGCAGCTCTTTTTGATTGTCATAACTATCAAAGTGGATATTCCAATGATTTTCAATTAATTACGCCTGCAACAGTTATTTCTGTTGGTCAAGACCAATGGGAACTTCAAGAAAGAGGAGAATTACAATTTTAGAGACTTATATAAAATAAAATTATTTTAATCAAATAATAAAAATCAATATGACAGATTCGGAAAACAACTTTAACAACTTTGAAGAATTAGAACAAAAACTTAATTTTCTCATTGATACAGTCTATCAATTGGAACGGAGACTTAGCAAGGTAGAAAAACTATTATCAAACAAAAATAATTCCAGTGATTCAGAGTCAGTAACCGTTACTGACTCTTTAAATATACCTGATATACCTAAAACTAAATTATCAGAAGCTGAAATATTAGAAATTTACAATAATAACTGTCATGCTTTAGCTAACAATGCTGTTAAAGTTGCTGTAACTCAAGAAAGTCTCATAAATAAAGATATACTTTTTTTAGAAAAAACCAAACCAAAAACAGCTAGTTATTGGATATTGGCGACAGAAGATGCTCAATACTGGCTGTTACCGTAACCGTTCAGGGGGTAGAAGAGAGATAGCCAAAAATGAAGCTCAAAATCTGATAAATTAAGTGGAATGGAACACAAGTGCGCCAATCAGCTAGAGCAGATATCCCAGGAAGATTGGGGAAGAACTCCAAACAGCGTCA
>NZ_JBHFLM010000138.1:0-10475 GCF_041928655.1 Pelatocladus sp. BLCC-F211
ATTTATACTACCAGGGTTCTGGATCAGGAGTTGTCCACTTGACCTACTTCGTTTTTTATCTGTGCGCTTTACCGCTAAAAACATAATATCATCAAAGTCGTCCTAGAAGGACGAGGCTTTAGACCCAGGTTTTTGGTAAGACAGTGCAAATAATCGAAGGTTTGTAGTGTAGACGCTCGTAAGAGCGGCTTCCCGCAGGGTGGACTTTAGTCCTCAAGAAAGGACTAAAGTCCTTACTACGAACTTATTTCAGTAATTTTACGTTACTTAACATAGTTTGATTTATTCTCACCGATTTACTTATTGCGGAAGTCCCCATCTTCAGCAACAACAGGATGGGGATTATTGTATTTCGATATATATTTTGAACCACAAATGCTAGTAGTTAGTGGAAGCTTAGGTTTAGTTTTATACTATTATCCTAGTAATAAACGGTAGTACATAGCAGTAAATATCAAGTTTCTTTAAAGACAGTTTCAATTTCCGAAACGAAGCTGACAAAAGCTGTAGGAAGAGGCTAGCTTATTTGATAATAACAAGCGGCACTCAGCAGCTATGGTAAAAGAATTAGCAATTCGCACCAATGGACTGACGAAGCAATTTGACAGGCACGTTGCCGTTAATAATGTTGATTTAGAAATTTATGTAGGTGAGGTATATGGCTTAATCGGCCCCAACGGTGCAGGTAAAACGACTCTCATTCGGATGTTAGCAGCAGCAGAAGAACCGACTACGGGTGAGATTTATATTAATGGCGATCGCTTGTTACGTGACCAAAGTAACCCGACTCTTAAGCGTCGTCTTGGTTACTTACCTGATGACTATCCTCTGTATGAAGAACTGACAGTCTGGGACTACCTAGATTATTTTGCCCGTTTGTATCGTTTGCGAGAACCACGCCGGACAAAACGTCTACATGAGGTTTTAGAACTAATACAGCTCGGGAATAAACGCAATAGCTTAATTTCCACTTTGTCACGGGGGATGAAACAGCGCCTCAGTTTGGCGCGCACAATCATTCATGAACCTATTTTGCTGCTATTAGATGAACCTGTTTCAGGACTCGATCCAATTGCGAGGATGCAGTTTCGAGAAATCATCAAAGTCTTGCAAGAAGCGGGAATGACAATCTTAATTTCTTCCCATGTTCTCAGCGATTTGGCAGAATTATGCAGTTCGGTGGGAATCATGGAACTTGGTTATTTAGTAGAAAGTGCATCGCTACAACAACTATATCAACGTCTTGCGCGTCAGCAAATTATCATCTCAACTTTAGGAAAGCAAGAGGAACTGTTAGCAGAACTTAAGAATAATTCTTTTGTGGAAGAGTGGGAAATAATCACTGCGAAAAATAGCGTGCGGGTGAATTTTTCTGGTAAGCAGGAAGACTGTGCTAATTTCTTGCGATCGCTTATTCAAGCTGACATTCCAATTAGCGAATTTCACTGCACCCAAGAAGACCTAGAAACTATTTTCCTCAAGCTCGGACACAAACAAGCATCTTAGTCAAGGGTCAATAGTCAATTGTTATTATCCGCATCTCCCTTGTCCTCACACTCCCCAATCCCCAACTTTGGAGTTTTCACATATGTTGCTCAATTTTATGGATAAAATAGGCGACTGGAATCCGCAATTGTTGCGGGAAATTAAAGGTCGTCTGAAAGTTTTTCCTGTGGCGATCGCCTGTATTGCATCTTTAATTGGTCAGTTGATATTGTTCTTGTATCAATTGCGGGAAATACCAAGCGAAAAATATCAAATGTCAGGTACTTATTGCAGTTTAGGAGAAGTTTATAAACAACAAGTAAATGATATTTACCCGCAGATTAGCAAACTGCAACAACAATTATCTTGGCTAAACAAATCTAACAATTATGATGCGTCAGCAGTTCAATCTTTAACACAACAAATAGACCAACTTAAGGATCAAGAAAAAAGCATTAATAACATTTTGTACAATCAGTACTGCCCTCTTGAGCAAATTAATATGCAACAGTGGTGGCGAGATCACTGGGAATACATATTCCTATCACTGACTGTCATTTTTATTTTCACACTGTTAGTTGCGGGTACTTATTTACTGATTAATAACTTAGCTCAAGAAGAAAATCGGGGTACGTTAAATTTTCTACGTCTTAGTCCCCAGTCAGAAACAAGTATTTTGACTGGTAAAATGTTGGGAGTTCCAATATTAATTTATCTGACAATTGCAATCGCAATTCCTTTTCATTTATTAGCAGGTCGTTATGCTAATATTGCCTTTAGTCACATTTTGAGTTTTTATGTAATTTTAAGTGCTAGTTGCTTTTTCTTCTATAGCACCGCATTATTATTTGGCTTTATTAGTCGTTTATTCAGTGGATTTCAGCCTTGGTTGGGTAGTGGCGCAGTTCTCATTTTCTTGTTTGTGACGATGCAATTAGCATCTTCTGGACCATACTTGGATAATGCAGCTGCTTGGTTAAGACTGTTCAGTCCCTTTGATATGACAGCTTATTTATTCCCCAATTTGTTCCGTAGATATAATTGGGAATTACTCCAACAAATACAATTTTTCTACCTACCTGTTGGAAAAAGTCTTCTTGGTTTACTGGTTTTAAATTTAGTCAATTATGGCTTATGGAGTTATTGGATTTGGTATGGTTTAAAGCGCCGTTTTCGTAACCCAAATTCTGCAATACTAAGTAAGGGGCAAAGTTATTTACTTGTTGCTTACTTGCAACTTATTCTTTGGGGGTTCACTCTCCAGTATGTCAAAAATTATCATCATTATTACTCCAATGGAAACCCTGCTCCTGCTTATTACGATTTAAACCATCAAGTGACGCAAAACTTTACTTTAATACTGTTTTTTAACTTGTTGTTACTGTTTGGTTTAATTACGATTCTCTCACCACATCGGCAAGCAATTCAAGATTGGGCTAGGTATCGACACCAGAATATTTCTCAACGTAAAGGATTTTGGCAAAATTCTTTATTACAAGATTTAATCTGGGGTGAAAAAAGTCCAGCAATAGTAACAATTGCAATTAATCTTGTGATTGTTACTATTCCGTTAGTGGCTTGGATTTTAGTTGCACTTTCTTTGAACGCGAATAATAACAATAGCTTAGACTGGCTAGTGAACGACGTTGGTCGCTTCAAAGCAATTTTAGGTGTAGTTTTGTTTATCTGTATGGTGATGATCTACGCCACAATCGCGCAAATCATGCTCTTGATGAAAACTTCTAAACGTACTGCTTGGGCGATTGGAACTATCGCTACAGTCATGTTTTTACCGCCCATGTTTTTAGGAATGCTGAGTCTGAATCCAGATAAACATTCTACGTTATGGTTGCTTTCAAGTTTTCCTTGGGCAGGGTTAGAATATACGACGAGTACAACTGTTTTTATCGCTCTTTTGAGTGAGTTGAGTATTTTAGGATTGTTAAACTTACAGTTGAAACGTCAAATCAAAATAGCAGGAGAATCTGCTACTAAAGCTTTGCTAGCAAAAAGCTAATTTGATTAAGTTCGTAGTAAGGACTTTAGTCCTTAATATTTAAGCGCTAAAGCGCTTACTACGAACTGAGAAAAATTGACTTAACAAAATACACTTTAATTAAAGAGTGTCGCCATGCTAAACAATTTTTTAGATCGATTGGGAGACTGGAATCCACAATTATTACGCGAACTCAAAGGACGTCTGCAACTACGCAACATCATACTGACAACTATAATTTCATTAGGTAGTCAATTTTTGCTATTTATAGCTTTTCAATCTCAGTTACCAATTTCTAAAGATAGATTTCTCGATAATTCTAATAAGTATTGCACAGGTAAACTTTTATATGGATTACCAAAATGTTTATCAGATGAATTTGGCGATACAATCATCAATTGGCAGTTGTGGTGGCTAGATTTATTTACATGGCTGAGTATTTTTGCCTGTTTTAGTCTTTTGGTGATCGGAATTTATCTACTGATTAGCGATTTGGCTAATGAAGAGCGACGTGGAACACTGAATTTTATTCGTCTGAGTCCCCAAGAATCCCAAAGTATTTTTGTGGGAAAAATGTTAGGGGTGCCAATTTTGCCTTATCTGGCGATCGCTTTAGCAATTCCTCTGCATTTATTATCAGGATTAGCAGCGAATATTTCTTTCGTAGCAATTTTAGGCTTTGATGCTGTTGTCTTAGCTGCTTGTCTTTTCTATTACAGTGCGGCGTTGCTATTTGGCTTAGTTGGTTCTTGGTTAGGTGGTTTTCAAGCTTGGTTGGGTAGTGGAGTTGTTCTTGGTTTTCTACTAATAACTAAGCAGTCACTTGTTTATATCTCAACTAATTCTGCATTTGTTTTCTTGAGATTTTTTAACCCATTCTACTTTATTCCTGGGTTATCAGGTAGTTCTGATTTTATTTCTAGATATCAATGGGCTGATTTTCATTGGTTCGTTTTACCTCTAGGAAATAGCAACATCATAATTACTAGTTTAGCAATTGTAAATTTCTTTTCTCTAATGTATTTTACTTGGCAAGCTTTACAGCGTTGTTTTCGGAATCCTAACGCTACTATGCTGAGTAAGCGACAGAGTTATTTACTTACTTTTTACTTCACTATTTCATCTTTAGGGTGTGTGAATTGGAAATCAATTGTTGGGGATAAGTTTTCTTATTCATCTGTAATGAGAGATGAGCTAGCTTGCTTATTATTTTTACATTTTTGGCTGTTTTTGTACTTAATTGCCGCTATAACTCCTCATCGCCAAACTTTACAAGATTGGGCGCGCTACCGTCACATTGCTGATCATAAAGGTTTGAGGAATAGCGATGTAATCAAAGATTTTATTTGGGGAGAAAAAAGCCCTTCTTTGGTGGCGATCGCATTAAATGCAAGTATTGCCATAACTTTCCTTAGTTCATTAATTATTCTGGCTAATAATAATAGTCAAACCAAAATTAGTGCTGTTTATGCTCTGATTTTAGCTGGTAGTTTAGCTATGCTTTATGCAGTATTAGCCCAACTCATGTTAGTTAAAAAAACTCGACATCGCATATTTTGGGCTGTTGGTAGTCTTGGTACTGTAATTATTTTGCCAGTATTCATTATGCTGATGTTTTGGTCTAATTATCCTGGCAATAGCAATTTTATCGGGTTGTTTTCAGTAGCAGCACCGCTTCTTGCTTTGTATACACCCAACGGAGAGTCATTATATTCTCTCGGAGTGTTATTTGTAATTTTTGTGCAAGGAATGATGTCAGGATTACTGATATTGCAGTTGCGGAAACAATTGCAAAAAGCAGGAGAATCTGCAACGAAGATATTATTTGCTCCCCAAAGCAACCACAGGTAATTTAACACTCACTATAGTACCTGTTGCTGTGTCAGACTTAATAGATAATTTCCCACCATGAGCATTGACAATACGTTTAGTAATGGCAAGCCCCAACCCAGTACCACAAGCTTTTGTAGAAAAGAACGGCTGGGTTAGCTTGCAAAGAACTTCTGGGGGAATTGGCTCACCACCATTCCAGACATTGATAGAGACTTTATCTGAAGACAAACTATCTACTTTCCATTTAACGATATCTCCTGCTGAGACTGCCTCACAAGCATTACGGACAATATTAATAAACACTTGTTTTAGCTTATCCTTGTCACCCAAAATTTTGATTGTTGATGACGCCGGGATAAATTCAATGTGTCGCGATCGCGCTTCTGGCATTTCGCACATTGATACCAACAACTCACGAATAAATTCATTCACATCCAATTCACACAGGTGCAAAACTTGGGGTTTGGCATAAAGCAAAATTTCACTCAGCAAGTTTTCTAGACGGCTAGCCTCGCCTAATGCTAACGATAATCGCTCTTGAGCAGGTTCAGCCAAAATCGTTTTTTTGAAATACTTCAATCCCATAATCATTGTGGTGAGGGGATTGCGAATTTCATGTACAATCATCGCAGCAAATTCGCCAATAGCTGCTAGTCGTTCCTGTTCTACTAACTTGGTTTGCGCTGCTCGTAGTTCTGCTGTGCGTTTTTCTACCTCAACTTCCAAAATATGGTTAAATTGGCACTGCTGCTGGTAAAGATGATAATGATCGATCGCTGTTGCTGCTCTTTCTGCAAACAGTTCCACAATTTGGATTTCTTGTGGAGTAAACTTTCGTGATTGTCGATGAAAAGAGCAAACAGTACCAAATACTTGACCTTCAGAAGTTTGTAATGGTATCCCTAAATATGCTCGATAACCTGGTGCAGGTTTACCGTACTCTGGATGAGCCACAGCATCTTCAACAGCTAACGTGCTACCTATTTGAATGACTGTAGCAATTAACCGACCATGTAGTGCATAAACACGGGGTGCATCTTCGGCCATTTCCAAACTACTTGCGAGAATAGTTTCAAAACCCTCTTGGCAAAAGGTAACAACCGTCCAATCCACTCTAATCAGTTCGCTGACTCCACAAGCAATGTTGTGCAAATAGCTACCGAGTTCACCAGTCCGATAGTTCAAAGAGGACAAACGTGCTATTATCTGCCGCTCACGTTCCCACGGTTGATTTTGCAACAACATTTCATCTTTATTGGCTTGGTTCATGGATAACAGTTTCGTGGTGAGCGCAAAATTGAGTTTAGAAAGAAACTGGTAGGTTTTGCGTGTTCAGAGTTTTAGATGCTTTGGTACAAAGATTTTACTAGTTATATCTGCTATCTGTATACGTAAATTCTCAAAAAATTTACACTCCAATACAAAATTTTATACATCACCAACTTCAAAGTTAGAATTAGTTGAGAATGTCATAAGACCTTTCTAAATCAAATATAAGTTTCCTAGACGTAAATCCTTAGCTAGTTATAATCTGTAGACTAATTATTCAAGCAACAATCAATTTAAAGTTCAGATCATAATTTTCAAAACAGATCAACTTCAATGCTACCTTCGGCGCCGCCAAACTGAGCAATAGCTAATAATCAACACTCAAGAACTAATTACAACTTATAAGGAGAAAATTTATGAAGTTAGAAGGTAAAGTTGCTCTAGTTACTGGTAGTAGTCAGGGAATTGGACAGGGAATAGTTCTGCGTCTTGCTCAAGAAGGTGCGGATGTTGTGATTAATTATCGCTCTCACCCAGAAGGAGCAGAAGAAACCTTAGCAAAAGTACAAGCGATTGGTGGTAGATGCTATCTGGCTCAGTGTCCCAACTCTCAAGGTTATACGATTAGGGCAGACTTGAGCAGCGTGTCGGAGGTGCGCCAATTAATTACAGACAGCATTGACCATTTTGGTAGGCTGGATATTCTAGTGAATAATGCCGGGATTGAAAAACACGCACCATTCTGGGAAGTCACGGAAGCAAATTATGATGCTGTGATGAATGTCAATTTAAAGGGTGTGTTTTTTGCTACTCAAGCTTTTGTCCAACACTTGATGGCAACCAAGCGCCCTGGAAAAATTATCAATATTAGTTCGGTGCATGAAGAACTACCATTTCCCAATTTTACAGCTTACTGTGCTAGCAAAGGCGGGATAAAAATGCTCACGCGTAACTTAGCTGTCGAGTTGGGTGCTTTGGGTATCACAATTAATAATGTCGCCCCAGGAGCAATTGAAACTCCAATTAATACCAAACTATTGAATGATCCAGAAAAATTGGGTGCGCTGTTAAATAACATTCCTCTTCATCGTCTTGGTCAACCGCAGGATGTAGCCTCTTTAGTTGCATTCCTAGCTGCATCTGACGCTGATTATATTACAGGCAGCACTTTCTTTGTAGATGGTGGATTGCTTTGGAATTATCAAGAACAGTAGATATTACCTACACACTAACCTGAATTTTCGCGTCATGTGGAAACCTAACCCCCTAACAGAGTTTCCTACAAGGAAAAGGGGAAGAAATTTAAAGCCTTTCTCCTTATAGCACAGAGGTTTACCATCAGAGGTTTTTCAGATAAAAGTGAAAAGTCAAATCCCCTAACAACTATCAACTAGTAAGTGTTTTCACTCCTTACAATTAACAACAGAGCTATTATGACAAACACTCCTCTGTTTATTCCTGTCATTTTGGGTACTCCCCGTCAAGGTCGCCAAAGTGAATATGTTGCCAAATTTATTGTCGAGCAGATTACAGTACGAGATGACGTAGATACCCAACTGATTGATATTCGGAATATTCCAATTACTACTAATGACGCGGGTGAATCCATTAAAGATCCTCAGTTCTCCGCCATCGTTGAGCGGGCAGATGGATTAATTATCGTTGCACCAGAATACAATCACGGTTATCCGGGTTTGCTCAAACACGTACTTGATACATGCTTGAAAGAATACATTCATAAAGCCGTTGGACTGTGTGGCGTTTCCGCAGGGCCTTTTGGTGGTACACGGGTGATCCAAAACTTACTACCTGTGATGCGTGAATTAGGGCTAATGACGATTTTCTATGATCTTAACTTTGCCAACGTCCAAAATTTGTTTGATGAGTCTGGAAATTTGATTGACAAACCAACCTATATTCGCCGCCTGGAACGATTCATGAATGAGTTAGTTTGGATGTCAACGGTACTCAGGTATGGGCGACGAGAAGTCAACCTGGAGAAAAAAGACAACACTCAAATCAATCTCCATGCTAGCAAGCCCTGCCCGGAAATTGCTGCTCGCATGGGTGCAGATACAATGGATACCGTCCTTAATGTTAGTAATAATGCTCAGACTGGCAAGGTGGAAACCAGTTTAGAAGATTAACACTTCCTGTGCTCAAGCAACGAGAGATTTTTTATAAATCAAGGGGAATCCGCACCCCTCGATCACCACAGTTAAGCTTTTGGTCTGCTGTATAGCCTGACTACAAGTAAATCATTGGCGATCCCAGTACCCAGTAAAACTAAACTACAACCCACTATCATTGACATCGTTATAGCCTCTTTCAGTGCGATTGCACCCCAAAACATCGCAAATAGGGGAATGAGATAGGTGACCGTTAAAGCTTTGGTCGAGCCAACGTTTTGAATTAATCTGAAATAAAGAATATAAGCAAAGGCTGTTGACAGCAAAGCCAGAGCAATGACCGATATCACCACATTCACAGGTGGTGTTTGTTGAGGTACTGTAAACGGTAGGGCGGGTAAGAGTAGGAATGCTGCGCCAAGCTGGCTTCCAGTGGTGATAACTAATGAGGGAACACCAGCTAATTTTTTTTTGATGTAAGGGGCAGCGATCGCATACATCAATGCAGCAGACAATCCAGCTAGCACGGCCACGACAAAAGTAGGTGTGGCTGCAATTGCTTTCCACCCCACAGGGCTGCAAGCAACAAAAGCTCAGTGATATCTGAGATTTTCATCATAAATCCTGGTCTAAGTTCTGATTTCGACTGGCTTCCCAACCTAAAATAACTGTCTTACGTTCTAGTCCCCACCGATAACCGCCCATTGCGCCTGACTCGCGAATCACTCGATGACACGGGATTAAGTACCCAACTGGATTACTTCCTATGGCATTGCCGATGGCTCTAGCAGCAGTTGGTCGTCCGATAGATGCGGCTAGACCTTGATAGGTCGTGATCCCTGCAAAGGGAATTCTCAAAAGCGCACGCCAAACTTGAATCTGAAAATTAGTTCCTTTGACATGGAGAACCAGGGGAGAACGATGAGCAGCAAAGGGATTAAAGATGCGATCGCTGATTTCCTCAGTCATCTGCTGATCGCGAATGATTTCAGCGTTTGTCCATTTTGTACGTAAATTATGTTCAGCAGCTTTTTCGTCTGTTCCATCAAGAAAATATAAATTGCAGATACCACGGGCTGTTGTTGCAATCAGACAATAACCAAAGGGACTTTCGTGAACACCATACCGAATCTGTAATCCTACGCCTCCCGCTTTAAATTCACCAGGTGACATTGCTTCTAATTTCACAAACAGATCATGTAAACGTCCTGGACTTGATAAGCCTGCCTCTAAAGTTAAATCCAAAAGATTCTTGGTTTCAGTAATTTTTGATTTTGCATATTCAATGGTGAGATATTGTGAAAAGCGTTTTGGACTAATCCCAGCCCATGTTGTAAACAGTCGCTGAAAGTGGTACTCGCTAAGATGTACGTGTTGAGCAATAGTCTTTAAGTCAGGCTGGTTTAAATGATTTTGATACATGAAAGCGATCGCTTTTGCAATGCGTTCATAGGTTTCATTATCATAAGCCGTGGCTTTTATCAAGGGTTTCATGCTGTCAGTTCATTCGCACATTATCACGTACTCCTCAATGTATCAACAGCAATGGTTCAATGCCACCCGTTTCTTGCTATTCAGCAATGCCCTTTTTTCTTCCTCTGTGTTCTCTCAACACAGAAGTCAACACGTAAAGTTTCCGGGAGCTTGGTAGCCCCTCGGCTTTAGCCAGGGGCGGAAAAGCGACATTGCGGCTTGAGCCGCAGTCTCTAATTTGATAGAATTGAGCAATCCCAGTAGGAATAATCATCGGCGTGTTGAAGCCT